>JAYVMH010000223.1:0-15129 GCA_043759015.1 Actinomycetota bacterium | reverse complement strand
CGCGCGGCTCGCCGACATGGACCTGTGCGGCGTGTGGGCGTCGCTGAACTTCCCTTCGCAGATCACCGGGTTCTGCGGCCGGGTGTACTCCCAATGTGCCGACGCCGCGCTCGGCCTCGCCGTCACCAGAGCCTGGAACGACTGGATGTTCGAGGAGTGGCACGGCGCCAGCCCCGACCGATTGATCCCGCTCGGCATCACGTACCTCGGCGACCCGCAGCTCGGCGCACAGGAGATCCGCCGCAACGCCGCGCGCGGGTTCCGCACCGTCACCCTCCCCGAGCGACCGCAGGCGATCGGCTTCCCCTCGATCTTCACCGGCTGGTGGGACCCGATCATCCAGGCGTGTGTGGACACCGACACCGTGATCAGCCTCCACGTCGGTTCATCGGGCACGTACCCGATGCCCGAGGGGGCGCCGGCGCTGTCGTTGGGCGCGACGATGTTCGGCCAGCTCTCGCTCTCGGCATGCGCGGAGTGGTTGTGGAGCGGTTATCCGCTGCGCCATCCCACCCTGAAGATCGCGATGAGCGAGGGCGGCATCGGTTGGGTGCCGATGTTGCTCGACCGCCTCGAGATCATGGTCCGGCGCAACGGCTACGCGGGCGACTGGAAGCTGCCCCCGGCCGAGGTGCTGCAGCGCAACTTCTGGTTCTGCACGTTCGACGACCCGAGCACCATCGACCAACGACATCGGATCGGCATCGATCGGGTGATGGTCGAGACCGACTACCCGCACGGCGACTCGATCTGGCCCAACGTGCAAGCCACGATTCACGACACGTGGGGCCGCTTCCCCGACGACGAACTGCGCAAGATGTGCTGCGAGAACGCGGCCGCCCTCTATCGCTGGCCGCTGCCCGCCACCGTGCTCCCGTGAACACGGGTCTGTCCGTCGCCACGTTGTTGCGCGCCAGGATCGGCGACGACCACGTCGGCTACCGCTTCGAGGACGAGGAGTGGACGTGGCACGAGGTCGTGCGCGCGTCCGCGGTGCGCGCCGCACTCCTCAGGGATCTGCTCGGCGGCCGGGTGCTCGGCGACCGACTCGATCTCGACGACCGACTCGATCTCGACGATGATCCGCCACACCTCGGCGTCCTCCTCGACAACGTGCCCGAGTATCTGTTCCTCGCGGGAGGCGCGGCGCTGATCGGTGCGACGATCGTGGGCATCAACCCGACCCGAAGGGGTGAGGAACTGGCCGGCGACATCCGCCACACACGCTGCCGGCTCGTGATCACCGACGCCTCGCAGGCAACGCTCCTGCCCACCGACGTGCCGCGGGTGATCATCGACACACCGGAGTATGCCGCGCTGCTCGCCGCGCACGACCCGGCTGGTAACGACACGGCTGGTAACGACCCGGATCCGGCACGCCCGTTGTTCCTGCTGTTCACGTCGGGATCCACGAGCGCACCGAAGGCGGTCGTGTGCACGAGCGGCCGCATGGCCGGCACCGGGCAGCGGGCCGCGGCCGGCTACGGCGTCACCCGCGACGACGTCTGCTACTGCTGCATGCCCCTGTTCCACGGCAACGCGCTGATGGCCTGTTGGGCGCCGGCGTTGGCCACGGGCGCGACGGTGGTGCTGCGGCGCAAGTTCTCGGCGAGCGGCTTCCTGCACGACGTGCGCACCTACGGATGCACCTACTTCACCTACGTCGGGCGGACCATCGCCTACATCCTCGCTACCGACGCATCGAACGACGACCGCGATCACCGGCTTCGCCTCGGCTTCGGCACGGAGGCATCCGCTCAGGATCGCGACCGGTTCGCCGCCCGGTTCGGATGCCCACTCGTCGAGGGTTACGGCTCCAGCGAATCCGCCGTGGTCATCATGCGCACACCCGACACGCCACCCGGCGCGCTCGGCAAGCCGCGACCCGACGACGGCTCGGACATCGCCGTCATGGACGCCACCACGGGGAACGAATGCCCCCGCGCCGTGTTCGACGAGCACGGTGCACTGGTGAACGGACACGAGGCGATCGGCGAGCTGGTGAACCGGGCCGGTGGCGGCGTCTTCGAGGGCTACTACGCCAACGACGCAGCCACCGCCGACCGTCTTCGTGGCGGCTGGTACTGGACGGGCGACCTCGCCTACCGCGACTCGAACGGGTTCTTCTACTTCGCCGGACGCAACGCCGACTGGCTGCGGGTGGACAGCGAGAACTTCGCCGCCGCCCCGGTCGAGAACATCCTCCATCGCTTTCCAGCGCTCGTGATGGTCGCGGTGTACCCGGTGCCCGACATCCGCACCGGCGACCAGGTGATGGCCGCGGTGGAGATGCACCCGGGCACGCACTTCGACCCTGCCGGGTTCGCGGCCTTCCTTCGGTTGCAGCGCGACCTGGGTACGAAGTGGGCACCTCGGTTCGTGCGCATCACCGCCTCGATACCGCTCACGGCCAACAACAAGGTGAACAAGCAGCCGCTGCGCGCCGAGGCGTGGCGAACCACCGATGAGGTGTGGTGGCGACCCGGGCGCGACCTCGAGTACCGGGTGCTCACCGACGACGACCGCACCACCATGGAGGCCGAGATGGCCGCCCACGGACGAAGGGGATGAGCACGTGAGCAGCGCCGAACGCCAGATCCTGAACCTGATCCATCGCTACGCCGAGTGCGTCGACGACGCCGACTTCGACGGTGTGTCGGCGTTGTTCGAGCATGGCGAGTTCCACATGCAGGGAGCGCCGGGCCGTCGAGGCGACGGTGTCGGTTCGATCATGCGCCGTCGCGTCGCCACCCACGAGGGCAGCCCGTGCACCAAGCACGTCACGACGAACACGATCATCGAGATCGACGGCGACACCGCGGCATGTCGCAGCTACTTCACGGTGTTGCAGGCCACGCCCACGATGCCGTTGCAGGTGATCATCACCGGCCGCTACCACGATCGCTTCGGCTGCATCGACGGGGTCTGGCACTTCACCGACCGGGCCGTGATCATCGAACAGGTGGGCGACATGTCGCAGCACGTCGCCGAGCTCGGCTGAGCGGGTCAGGCCCCCAGGCCGAGGACGCGCGCCGCGTTGTCGCGCAGGAACTTCGGCCAGACGTTGTCGTTGAACGGCACGTTCGGCATGTCGCGGAAGATGCGCTCGAGCGTGAGCCCCATCGGGAAGTAGCCGGCGTAGATCACGCGGTCGGCACCACGGGTGTTCGCGTAGTCGATGATGCGCGGGTCGTAGTGCTGCGGGGCGAACGCGCTCGTGGAGTAGTGGAGGTTCGGCCACTTGAGCATCAACTTCACCATCAGCTCCGTCCACGGCTGGCAGCCGTGGCGGGTGACGACCGTCAGCTCGGGGAAGTCGTAGCACACGATGTCGAGCATCTCGACGTGCTGGCACATGCTCGGCAGTCGAGGCCCGGGGATGCCGGCGCAGATGAACACCGGGATGCCCAGCTCCGCACACGTCGCGTACACCGGGTACCACTTCGCATCGCTGATCGGGATCTGCGGCGTGCAGCCGGCGGGGAACGTGCCCACGGCGCGGATGTCGAACTCCTCCTTCAACCGCCTGATCTTGCGCACCGTGCCGAGCACATCGTTGGCGTCGGCGCTCGTGGACGCGATGAAGCGGTCGGGGTGCTCGCGCAGCGCGCGGCGGCTGACATCGTCCTCACAGCCGATCAGGCCCTGCGCGATGCCATGCGCATCCATCTGCTCGAGCGTGACCGCGATCGGATCCAGGTCGTGGGGCAGGGCGCCGGGCACGTTGCCCTTGAAGAGGTACTGCACGGGGAACATCGCCCCCTTGCTCACGGGGTCCTTGATGCTGTCGCGGAAGAACGCGTAGTTCATCTCCGGGTCGGTGCGCATGAAGCCGATCATGCAATCGATGATCTTGATGTCGGTGGGCATCGTCATGGCGTCATCCGTTCAGGAGCGTGAGGGCGTTTGAGCGCATCACCTGCTGCACTTCGGTGGCGCTGAAGCCCGGCAGGTCGTCGACGAACGACAACGGGTCGGCAAGGCCTTCGGCATGGGGGAAGTCGGAGCCGAAGAGCACGTGATCGATGCCGATGACGTCCGACAGCGCGCGAATGTCGTCTTCGTAGAACGGCGCGACCCACACGTGGTCGCGCAGCTGCTGCACCGGGTCGCTGCCGAACGCATGGGGACCTTGCGCGTAGGCCTTCTTCAACTTCTTGACCAACGGCGCCACCCACTCACTGCCGGCCTCGATCGACGCGAGCCGCAACGTCGGGTGGCGGGTGAACACGCCGTGGCAGATGAGCACGGCGAACAGGTCGAACGGCGCCCGATCGCTGGTGATGCCTCGCATCGGCGAGAACTGGAACGCCTTGAAGTCGCCGGTCGGTTCCCAGTCGTCGATGTACCTGCCATAGCCGGCGTCGCCGGCGTGGAACGCCACCACGACACCCGCGGCTGCGGCGGTCGCCCAGAACCTGTCGTGCAGCGGGTCGCCCGGTGAACGGGTGCCCCCGGAGGAGGTGGGCACGGGGGCGGTGCGCATCACCACCAGCCGGACGCCGCGGCCGATGGCCCACTCCAGTTCCTCGACCGCCCACTCCGGGTCGGAGAGCGTGATGTACGGCGCGGCGAAGATCCGGTTCCGGTAGGCGAAGCCCCAGTCGTCGTCCAGCCACCGGTTGAACGCGCGGAACGCGGCGCAGAGCGCCGGGATGTCGTGGCGGAGCGCTTCCTCCATGCCCACGCCCAGCGTCGGGAAGAAGAACGCACCCTCCAGTCCCTGGCGATCCATCAGCGCGATCCGGGCGTCGCGGTCGCGATATTCGGCGGGGAGCGGGTCGAGCTCGCCGAACATCGCTCGCAGATCGGAACCGGCGACCTTGCCACGGAAGTACCGGTCGAGAGCGCCAGGCTTCGAGACGGGGTCGAACGTCGGGTTGGGGATGAAGCTGTTCACCTTCCCCCCGACGAGCAGGCGCTGCTTGCCGCCGAGCTCGACCCACTGCATGCACCGCCGCTCCATCCCCTTCGGGATGTGGCGGATGAACGCATCGGTGGCCTCGTAGTAGTGGTTGTCCGCATCGAACGGGCGAAAGCCGAGTGCAGTCGTGTCGGAGACAGTCATGGAAGGACACCGTACAGACATCTGACGCCGCGTCAGATGTCGGGCAGGAATCAGCCGAGCAACGCGTCACCGCTGGCCGCGATCGCGTCGCGGCGGACCGCGAGATCGGCGGGGTCGCCGCCGAAGAAGTACCACGGCACCACCTGGAAGACCGCCGACATCCCCAGCGCATCGATGTCGCCCGCGAGGTTCGCATAGGCATCGCGACCACCGGCGTCGGGGACGATGTCGATGGGCAGCACGTTCATGTCGAAGGGCACGTCGCCTCGACCGAACTCCTCACGGAGGCGAGCGAGCTCGGTGGCCACCCGACGGATCTCGTCGCTCGTCGCCTGCACCGAGATCCACCCGTCGGCCGTGCGTGCGGCACGGCGTAGTGCCGGCTCGCTGTGGCCGCCGACGTGGAGCCGTACCGGCTCGACAGGCGATGGGCTCATCAGCAGCCGACCGAAGTCGTAGTGCGCACCGTGGTACTCGACGAACGCCGGACCTCCGCCGCCGCAGAGCAGCCGCAGCACCTCCATCTGCTCATCCAGCCTCACTCCCCTCGTGCGCATCTCGGTGCGCGTCCACTGGAACTCCTCGGGGATCCACGACAGGCCCACACCGAGCTCCACCCGTTCGCCGCTCAGCACCGCCAGCGAGGAGAGCTGCTTGGCGACGATGAGCGGGTCGCGCAGGGGAAGCTTCACGACGTTGGTGACGAACCGGATGCGGCTCGTCACCGCCGCCATCGCAGCCATGGCGATGAACGGCTCCACGAACGGGGTGTCTGCCGCCCAGAAGCGAGTGCCGTCCGCGCTGTACGGATAGTCGGCAGAGACCTGCTCGGGGTAGAACGCCGAGTCGGGCACCGCGATCATGTGGAAGCCGGAGGCCTCGGCAACCGGAGCGAGCGCCAGCACATGAGCCGCGGGGAACATCGGGAACGGCACACAGAACCTCATCGGTCCAGCACTCCTCCACGTCCGTGACGTTCGAACTCCTCGGCGAGCTGCGCCGCGTCGGCGGCCCCGAACGGGCGGTACCCGCCCTCGCCGGTGCGCAGCCACACCGGCTCGTCGCAGTCCCACCGTTCGACCGCGAGCTGCCGCTTGAGCACCTTGTTCGTCTGGGTCATCGGCAACCCGGAGGTGATTCGCACGAACGCGGGGGCGCACTTGGGCCCGAGATCCGTTTGCGCACGAAGGAACGCGGCGAAGCCATAGGCGTCGAAGTCCACGCCCGGCGCGAGCTGCAGCGCGGCCATCACCCGGTCACCGGCGACAGGGTCCGGCACGCCGTACACCACGCCGAGCAGCAGACCCCGCAGGCGGGCGAGGATCCGCTCGACCGGCGCGGCGGCGAAGTTCTCGCCGTCGACACGAAGCCAGTCCGCGGTTCGCCCGGCGAAGTAGAAGAACCCCGCCTCGTCGCGGTAGCCGAGGTCACCCGTCCAGTAGGCGCCGTCGCGCATCCGCTCCGCGTCGGCGTGGGGGTTGTTCCAGTAGCCCTCGAACGTCGTGCCCGCCGTGTTCACGATCTCCCCCGTCGCGTCCTGCGCGTTCAGCAGCCGCCCGCGCTCGTCGAACTGCGCCCGCGGGCACTCCAGCCCGGTCGACGCGTCGAGGATCTTCACGCTCGGCGCGGCGACGCCGAGCGCGCCGATCGGCATGTCGGGGACGCGGACGATCGATGCACCGGTCTCGCTCTGGCCGTAGCCGTCGATGAGTTCGCAGCCGAACCGCTCGGCGAACCCGGCAAGATCGGCGTCGTTGGCCTCGTTGCCGAAGCCGCGGGTCAGCGTGTTGTCGTGGTCGTCGGGTTGTGATGGGGTCGCCAGCACGTAGGCGAGCGGCTTGCCGACGTAGTTGAAGTACGTCACGCCGAAGCGGCGGACATCGGGCAGGAACTCGCTGGCCGAGAACTTCCTGCGCAGTGCGACCGTGGCGCCCGCGGCGACGCTCGGCGCCCATCCGGCGAACAGCGCATTGGAGTGGAACAGCGGCATCGAGATGTAGGTCGCGTCGACGGGGGTGAGCGACACGATGCCCACCATCGCGCCCGCGACACCCGCCAGGCGCCCCTGCGTGCAGATCACCGCCTTCGGGGTGCCCGACGTGCCGGACGTGAACAGCAGCAGGAACTGCGTGCTCGACGCGATGGGTGCGGCAGGGACCGAGGCGCCCGCGTGCCGACCGATCAGTGCGGCGTAGTCGGCACTGTCGACATCGAGCACGTGATCACCGGCCGGGCCGAGATCGAGCCCCTGGAACATCGGGCGGTACGCCGATTCGCAGACCACGATCTGGCACTCGGTATGGCGGATGTCGTGGGCGAGCTCCGCCCCGCGACGGGTGGGGTTGATGCCGACCACCGTCGCACCGCACAGGGCCGCTGCCCCCAACCACATCGTGAAGTCGGGCACGTTGTCGAGCAGCACGCCGATGTGCGGCGGACTGGACGGGTCGCAGATCGACGACCACATCGCGGCCCGATCGGCGCAGCACTGCACCCACTCCCGATACGTCCACGATTGTTCGAGGAAGCGAACCGCGACGTTGTCGTCGGCTGACCGTTGCCGCACGAGCTCGGCGATGTTGTCGATCATCTACAGCTCCTCCGCGAGTGCCCACGCCGTATGGATCGCGCCATCGATGTAGCCGACGTCGACCGCGTCGCCAATCGTACGGACGTCGAAGCCCGCGTCGGCCAGGACCTCGGACAGCGTGGTGTCGGGCGCGACCTCGGACGCGATGATCACATCGTCCGCCGCGACGACCCGCACGTCGTCGCCGGTCCGGAACGTGACGGAGCGTTCGTCGATCCGCTCCAGCACAGCGTTGCGATGCAAGGCCACGCCCGCGGCCGACGCCACCCGCACCGCGGTCCACCGCCGCGGCATCGCCATCGGCAGACCGAGGTTGGCGCCGGCCTCCAGCACGGTCACGCGGCGGCCGCGTTCGGCGAGGAACTCGGCCAGCTCCAGGCCCACGAGCCCGCCTCCTACCACCACGACGTGCTTGCCGATCGGCATCCAGCGCCGGGAAAGTGTGCGGATCCGTTCCGCATCATCGGTGAGGTGGAGGGCACGTCCCGCACGCAGCACCGCCCGGGTGATGAGCGAACCCTCCGGCGCGCCGTCGCCGGTGACGAGCGCGCGCAGGTCGTCGCCGGTGTGCACGTGGGGCAGGTCGGCGCCTGGCACGTCGGGGACACCCCTTCGGGCTCCGGTGGCGACCACCACCAGATCGGGCGCGAGCGCTTCGATCCGCTCCACCGTCGCCGCAGTGCCCAGCTGCACGTCCACCCCGGCGGACGCGATCTCGTGTTCCAGCCACTCCACGAGCGGCTGGTTGGCCGGTGTGGTGAGTTGCGAGAACCATGCGGTACCGCCGAGACGCCCGTGCCGCTCCAGCAACGACACGCGGTGACCGCGCAATGCTGCGAGCCGGGCGAGCTCCATGCCGGCCGGCCCTCCACCGATCACGACGATTCGTCGGGGTGTGGCACTACGCGTGGCGGGCACCATGGACCGGCCCTCGTTGCCCAACGCGGGGTTGACGGCGCACCGCGGTGGCGAGTCGAAGAAGTTCTGCTCGACGCACACGTAGCAGTTGATGCACGGCCGAACCGAGGCCCGGCGTCCGGTGGCGAGCTTGTTCACCAACTCGGCGTCGGCGAGCTGCTGGCGCCCCATGGACACGAAGTCGCAGTCGCCCGCCGCGAGCATCTCCTCGGCCACTTCGGGCAGCACGCGGCCCACCGCGATCACAGGGATCCGCACCGCGCGCTTCACGGCTCGCGCCAGTTCCCGGTACCGGCCGACGGCGTCGGGCAGCGGGCCGTCGGTGAAATCGGCGAAGGGGTTGTGCGCGTTGGCCGAGACGTGGATCGCGTCGGCACCGGCCGCCTCGATGAACGGGGCGAGCGATGCGGCGTCCTCGGCGTCGATGCCGCCCTCGATGCCGAACTCTTGCCCGTTGATCCGCACGAGGACCGGGAAGGTCGCACCCACGCGGGCGCGCACCGCGCCGACCACCTCTGCCGTCAGGCGGGCGCGGTTCTCGGGCGAGCCACCCCACCCGTCGGTGCGGTGGTTGTATGCGCGGGAGAGGAACGTGGAGAGCAGGTAGCCGTGCGCGGCATGGATCTCCACGGCATCGCACCCGGCGGCCTGCACACGCGCGGCGGCGTCGGCGAACTGGCCGACCGCCCAGGCGAGGTCGTCGTCGTCGGCAACCCTGTACGTCGGGGCCTTGCCCTGCGTCGCGGTGGCGAGCCTGATCAGCTCCGGCAGCGGGTTGTCCACCAGCGCACCGAGCGGGAACGTCGTCACGGGCACCGAGGGCACCAGCAAGGGGCGACCTTCGGCGGTGTCCACTCCGGCGACCTTGCCGTGGTGGCAGAGCTGGATGCACAGCCGGCCTCCGGCTTCGTGCACGGAATCGGAGAGGGCCCGCAGCCCGGGCACGAAGTGGTCTGCGGAGAGGCCGGGTTGGTGGCGCGACGTCGCGCCCACCGGGAACGCGACCGCGCCCGAGCCGGTGATCACCATCGCCGCCCCGCCCGCGGCTCTCGCCGTGTAGTGCGCGATCTCGCCCGGCGTGATCACGCCGTCGTCGCACAGGTTCATGTCCATCGCGGGAAGCAGCACGCGGTTCTTCAGCTCGAGCCCGCCGATGCGGCCGGGGCTGAGCACGTGCTCGAACGACACGCGCTCACCAACCCTTGAACTGCACGTCGCGTCGATCGATGAAGGCCTGCACGCCCTCCTGGAAGTCGTCGGTGCGGCTGGCCAGCTCCTGCGCCCAGGCCTCGTCGTCGAACGCGGCCGCGCGGTCGCTGTCGGGCGAACGGTTGAGGAGCCACTTGGAGAGCGCGACGGCCTTCGTCGGCGCGACGGCCAGGCGTTCGGCCCAGGCGGTGGCGGTTGCAGCAAGATCGTCCGCCGGCACGCAGCGGTTGATCAGCCCTATCCGTTCGGCTTCGGCGGCGGGCAGGTCGTCGCCGAAGAAGACGAGCTCCTTCGCCCGGGCGAGACCGATCAGCCGCGGCAGCATGTACGCACCACCACCGTCGGGGGTGATGCCGCGTCGCACGAAGACCTCGATGAACTTCGCCGTGTCGGCGGCCACGACGAGGTCGCACGCGAACGCCAGGTGCGCGCCGATGCCTGCCGCGGTGCCGTTGACCGCGGCGATCACCGGCTTCTCGCAATCCATCACCGAAGCCACGAGGCGCTGCGCGCCACGCTTGATGTTGCGGCCGACATCGCCCATCGTTCGCTCGGGCGCGCCCTCGGGTCGCGCCACGTCGGGAAGCCTCGACACACGAAGGTCGGCGCCGGTGCAGAAGTGCCTGCCGGTGGCGGTGAGCACCACGACCCGCACGTTGAGGTCGGCGCTCGCGGCCTCGAAGTGTTCGATCAGCCGGTTGCGTTGATCCGGCGTGATCGAGTTGGCCGCGTCCGGTCGGTTCAGCGTCACCCTGGCGATGCCACCGGCCACGCTGTACAACAGGTCGTCGTCGCTCACTGGTGAATGCCTCCTGAGAACCGTTGTCAGCCGACTGCGGTGACGGTGTACGTGTCGCGCCCCGAGTGCAGCACCGTACCCGGCACCGCGCCGGTGGCTCGACTGTGCTCCACGATGGCGACACCGTTGACGATCACACGGTCGACGCCGTATGAGCCGGCAGTCAGGCGCGACGAGCTCCCCGGGAGATCGGTGACGAGTGTGGCCGGTTCGGAGCCGACGGTTGCAGGGTCGAACACCACGATGTCGGCGAACGCTCCCTCGCGGAGCACACCGCGGTCGCGCAACCCGAACAGCGCCGCCGGCGCCGAGGTCATCATCCGGATCGCCTGCTCGACCGGGACGAGCCGACGGCCGTGCAGGCAGTCCGCCAGGAAGCGCGTCGGGTACGGTGCGCCGCACATGCGGTCGAGGTGGGCGCCCGCATCGGAGCCGCCGATCATCGCCCGCGGGTCGTTCCAGAGCTCCGCACGCATCCGCCAGGACTCGCCGTCGTCGTCCTGCGGCGTCGGCCACCACACGGTGCGCAGGTCGTCGGCGATCGAGATGTCGAGGAACGTGCCGAACGACGAGCGGCCGCGCTCGGCGGCGATGTCGCGCACCCGACGGCCCTTCAGGCCGGCGTTGTCGGTGGCATAGGTGTCGCCGACGACGTAGTCGCCCCAGTCCGCGAGGCGGCGGAACACGCCGGCCTCTTGAGCTTTGCTGTTCTCCAGCATCCCGACGCGGGTGTCGGGGTCGCGGAGCCGCTCGATCCGCTCCGCCACCGGCACCCCGAGGATCGCCTGCCAACCGGGCAGCAGCCACAGGCCGCAGAACGTGAGGAGGCTCATGTTCATGGGCACCTGCACCGGCATCGTCAGCGCGATCACGCGGCCACCGAGCTCGGCTGCCCGATCGAACGCCTTCATCTGCCGCGGGATGCGGTCGGGCTCGCGGGCGTCGACGGTGAGCACGTTCCAGTTCATCGGACGGTTGGCTGCGGCACTCATCCGTCCGAGCAGCTCGATCTCGTCGTCGCTGAACCGGTCGAGGCACCCGGGCACGATGCCCTCCAGCGTGGTGCCCTCGTGGCGGCCGGTCTCCTCGCACAGGGCGATCAGCTCGTCGGGTGTTGCCCAGCGGCTGGCCACCGGCTCACCCTCACCGTCGGAGTGCGACGTCGAGTTGGTGAACGAGAAGCCGAGGGCGCCGGCGGCGATGGCCACGGACAGCTCGGCGCGCATCGCGGCCACCTGGGCTGCATCGGCCGCGTTCCCCACGGCATCGCCGCCCATCACGTAACGACGGATCGCGCAGTGGCCGACGAGGAATCCCGCGTTCACCGACACGTTGCCCTCGAGCCGGGCGAGGTAGTCGGCAAAGGTCTCCCACGACCAGTCGGCGCCGTTCTCGAGCGCGGCGAGGGGCATGCCCTCGACCTTGGCCATCATCCTGCGCAGGTAGTCCGCGTCGCCCGGCACGAGCGGGGCGAGCGTGAACCCGCAGTTGCCGCCGATGATCGTCGTCACGCCGTGGACGCTCGACGGACTTGCCGTCGGGTCCCACAGCAGTTGGGCGTCGTAGTGGGTGTGCGGGTCGATGAAGCCGGGCGCGACGTACTTGCCGGTCGCGTCGGTGGTGATCCGGCCCGACTCGGCGAGCGCACCGGGCGCGACGACGGCCGCGACCCGGCCGTCACGGATCGCGACGTCGGCGGGCACACCCGGCGCGCCCGAACCGTCGAACACCGTTCCCCCGGTGATGACCTCGTCGTACATCCAACTCCCTTCGCTGAACGACTCGCGGCTGAACGACTCGCCGCTGAACGACTCGCGACAAATCTGACGGACCGTCAGATGTAGCCTAACCCGCATGGCGAAGCACTATCGGATGCTCATCGGCGGTGAATGGGTCGATGGTGCTCGTGGCACCGCATCCATCATCAACCCCGCGACCGAGGAGGTCGTGGGCGAGGCACCGCAGGCATCCGTCGAGCAGGCCGAGGCAGCCGCGCGGGCGGCGCGGGAGGCGCTGCCGGGCTGGTGGGCCACCGCACCGGCGGAGCGGTCTCGGCTGCTTCAAGCGGTCGCCGATCGCCTGCGCTCCAAGCAGGACGGGCTCGTGCCGCTGATCATCAGCGAGACCGGCGCGACCGCCCAGGTCGGTTCGCGAATGCAGGTGCCCGTCGCGATCGAGCGCTTCGAGCGCTACGCCAAGGGCGCGATGAAAGACCTCTCCATCCCGCTCGTTCCGTCGCCGACACCCACCAGTCCCCTCGCTCCCGGCGGCCTCATCGGCGCCGTCGTCAACCGCCAGCCGGTCGGCGTGGTGGCGTGCATCTCCCCATACAACTTCCCGCTGGTGAACATGGCAGGCAAGATCGCCCCGGCGCTTGCCGTCGGTTGCACGGTGGTGATGAAGCCTGCGCCCCAGGACCCGCTGGCGGTCATCGAGCTCGCCGAAATCATGCACGAGGTGGGGTTCCCGGCCGGTGTCGTCAACGTCGTCACCTCGACGGAGGCCGACGTGCCCAGCGCGCTCACCACTTCCCGCGACGTGGACATGGTCAGCTTCACCGGCTCGACCGCGGTGGGCGAGCGCATCTTCGAAGCGGGTGGGCGCAGCATGAAGCGGCTGCTGCTGGAACTCGGGGGCAAGGGTGCCGCGCTGGTGCTCGACGACGCTGACCTCGGCACTGCCGTCACCGCACTCGCCAGCGTGTGGGGTTTCCACTCGGGCCAGATCTGCACCGCGCCGACGAGGGCGATCGTGCACCGCAGCCGGTACGACGAGCTGGTCGGTGCCCTCGCCGCGACCGCACCCCGCTTGAAGGTCGGCGACCCGACCTCGATGGACACCGTCGTTGGTCCGATCATCTCCGCCGCCCAACGCGATCGCATTCGCGGCTACATCGCGGCCGGCGCGTCGCAAGGCGCGACGGTGGTCGTCGACGGCCGCGAAACCGGCATGGAACGCGGCTTCTACGTCGGCCCCACGCTCCTCGCCGATTGCCGCCAAGGGATGACACCGGTGCAGGAGGAGATCTTCGGCCCGGTCATCGTCGTGGTGCCGTTCGACGACGACGAGGAGGGCCTCGCGATCGCCAACGGCACCGACTTCGGCCTCTACGACTACGTGTTCTCCAAGAACACCGAGCGTGCCTTCCGGCTGGCCAGGCGGATGCGCAGCGGCAACGTCGGCATCAACACCGCCCAACGCAACCACGACACGCCGTTCGGCGGGTTCAAGATGTCGGGCGTGGGGCGCGACGGCGGCGACTTCGGGATGTTGGCGTACACCGAGATGCAGTCGATCGTCTGGCCGGGCTGACCGGATGGACATCTCCGGTTTCCGCAGCCCGGTGCGGTTGCTCGAGGGCGTGAAGGTCCTCGACCTGTCGATCCTCGGGCCGGCGGCGGTGGCCGGGTTCCTCGTCGACCTCGGTGCCGACGTCACCAAGATCGAGAGCCCCGCGGGGGACTACGTGCGCCAGATGACCTGGCCGATCATCAACACCGACGACGGTCCGCTGTCGTTGATGCATCTCCACCTCAACCGCGGCAAGCACTTCCTGACGCTCGACCTCAAGACACCCCAAGGTCGTGCCACGCTGGAAGCGATGGTCGCCGAGAGCGACGTCGTGATCGAGGCGATGCGCCCCGGCTTCCTCGACAAGATCGGGCTCGGGTTCGGGCGGTTGCGCGAGCTGAACCAGCGCATCGTGATGTGCTCGATCTCCGGCTACGGCGCCACGGGGCCGTACCGCAACCTGCCGTCGCACGGCGTGGCGTACGACGCGTGGGCCGGGGTCGTGGCACCGGTGCTCGACGACGAAGGGTTCTGCCACATCCCGAACCAGGTGAACGTCGGCATCACGGCGGGCCCCGCGTTCGCCGCACTCGCGATCTGCGCGGCCCTCGTGCGAGCACGCACCACCGGCGAGCCGGCGGCGTTCGAGATCGGTCAGAGCGACGCCGCCGCCTACTTCGACTGGTACCGGGTGGAGACCGAGCGCGCCTACACGCGGCCGCAGAGCGAGGTCACCGGCAACGCCTCGGACAACCACGAGCGGCGAGGAGCCGGCCTGGGCGGTATGTGGGAGGGCGTGCGCTACCAGTTCTACGAATCATCGGACGGGCACGTGCTGTTCATGGCGAGCGAGCAGGCGTTCTGGCGCAACTTCTGCACCGGGATCGACCGCCCCGACCTCTACGAGCGGTGGCCGGGTTCCACCTACGCCGACCACGCCAGGGGCAACCGCGAGCTGCAGACCGAATTGCGCGACATCTTCCGCACGCGCACCACCGCCGAGTGGCTCGCCTTCGCGGACGAGCACAACACCACCATCTCACCGGTGAACTCGGCGGCGACATTGCCCGCCGACGTGCAGTTCAAGGAACGCTTCACCTGGGTGGGCGACGCCGAGCTCGGTTGTGAACAGCTCACCTTCCCGCTCCACCTGACCGACGGGGTGTGGTCGCCGAGCTCAGGGGTGGGTGACGACGATCATCGGCACGAATGAATCGTCGAACAGCCGGCCGCTCCAGTGGCTCAATCCCTGCT
>JAYVMH010000222.1:0-6720 GCA_043759015.1 Actinomycetota bacterium | reverse complement strand
GGCGCGTGCCATCGGGTGCCAGCACGAGCGGGACGTGGGCGTAGCGGGGCTCGGGAAGCCCGAGGAGGACCTGCAGCAGGCGTTGCCGGGGGACGCTCGCCAGCAGGTCGTCGCCGCGCACCACGTCGGTGATGCCCTGGAGGGCGTCGTCGACCACGACGGCCAGGTTGTAGGCGGGCACGCCGTCGTTGCGTTGCAGCACGACGTCGTCGCTGGCACCCTCGAAATAGCCCGCGACCAGGTCGTTCACGGCGAAGCGCTCGCCGTCGGCCCGCAACCGCAGTGCGGGCCGTCGGCCGTCGGCGATGAGGGTGGACCGCTGCCGATCGGGCATGTGACGGCACGTGCCCGGGTACGCGCCTTCGGGCAGGGCACCGTGGGGCGCGCTGGCGGCCTCGCGGATCTCGCGGCGGGTGCAGAAGCACTGGTAGACCCGCCCCTGTGCCCGCAGGGTGGCGATGGCGTCGCGGTACAGGTCGAAGCGGTCCGACTGGCGCACGACCGGTTCGTCCGGGGTCATCCCCAACGCGGCCAGATCGACGAGTTGTGCCTGCTCGTGGGTGGTGGAGGACGTGACTCGGTCGAGGTCTTCGAGGCGCACGAGCCAATCGCCCTCGGCGGCGCGCACCTGCAGCCAGGAGACCAGCGCGGTGCGCAGGTTCCCCAGGTGGGGCGGGCCCGTGGGCGAGGGGGCGAATCGGCCGCGCATCACTTCAGTATTCCGTCCGACAACCTTCACGACGACGTCAAGTTCATTGCATGAGGTGCCGAAGAAGATTCACGACTCGTGCGCGCCGGTTGGCGCGCGAAGGCGGCGGCAAAACACTCGGTGAACAGGACGAAGGATCGGATGGCCGACACGGCAGCCCAGGGCCTGGAGGAGGCGACCACCGCCTTCGTCCGTGAACGCGCCCTCGCCATGGTCGCCAACAACCTCGCCCCGGCGCCGTTCCTGCTGCTGCCGTTCACGCTGCTGGTCAGTTCGCTGCTCCGCAAGGACATCTCGTCGGTCCGGCTCGGCTACTGGATGATCGTCTCCGCGGGCACCACGGTGGTGACGCTGGTCGCGCTGTACCGCTACTACATGCGCACCGAGTCGACCACGACACCTCGCTCGACGCAGGTGCTGATCGCACTGTCGTTCGCGTGCCTGGGCGTCGTGTTCGGCATGTGCCCCTGGGTGGGCGCCCACGCGGGACCGACCTACGTGGAGCTCGTGCTCCTGTTCACCATCTTCCCCGCGACCGCGAGTGCGCTCGGCTGCATCGTCACCGCAGGCCGGCGCGACCTGTACCTCGCGTTCGTCGTGCCGTTGGTGCTGATCTCATCGACGTCGTTGTTGACGACGGGCGATCCGCATCTCGAAGGGCTCGGGGTGCTCGCGTTCTTCTTCGGCATCGGGCTGTTGGTGTTGCACCACCTCGTCAGTCGCAACTCGGTCGAGGCGATCCGCCTGCAGTGGCGAAGCGAACGCCTCCTTCGCGACCTCGCCCACGAACGCGGCGAGCTGACGGGCGTGAACGGGCAGCTGGCATCGATCAACAAGCGGCTGGCGCACCAGGCCACGCACGACCCGTTGACCGGGCTGTACAACCGCCGCGGCACGCTCGAGCTCCTCGATCAGGTGATGGCCAACACCGACGCCCGGCACCCGGTGGGTCTGCTGTTCTGCGACCTCGACCGCTTCAAGGCCGTCAACGACGCGCTCGGCCACCGAGGTGGCGACCGGTTCATCAGCATCATCGCCGACCGTCTGATGCGCAGCCTCGAGCCTGGTTCTGTCGCCGGACGAATGGGCGGCGACGAGTTCGTGGTCGTGATGCCCGGCCTCGACATGGCGGGCGCGGCCCTGGTCGCGAATCGGCTCGTCGGTGTACTCGCCCAACCCGTGTACGCCGAGGGGCGCGAGATGCCGTCGTCGGTGAGCATCGGCGTGGCCACAGCGCCGGCCCACGGCGACACCGCCAGTGAACTGCTGCGCCACGCGAACGCGGCGCTGTATCGCGCCAAGGCGGGAGGGCGCAACCGCGTCGAGCTGTTCGACGGCTCGATGCAGGAGGAGCTGCTGACCCGCCTGGAGAGCGAGCAGGCATTGCGCCGCGCGATCGACGACGGCGAGATCGTGGCGTTCTTCCAACCGGAGATCGACGCGTCGAACGGCCACATCGTGGGTGCCGAGTTGCTCGCCCGCTGGGTTCGCCGTGACGGCACGGTGGTAGCGGCGGGCGACTTCCTGTCGATCGCCCATTCCGCTGCGCTCTTGGACCGCGTCACGGACCGGGTGATCACCAGCGCGCGACCGCACATGCGCCGACTGGCGATGCTCGGGCTGCCCGACGACTTCCGATTTCGGGTCAACCTCGCCTCCGAGAAGGGCGATCACCGATGGCGAGAGGACACCATCGATTCGATCCTGCAGGGGTTGAACCCGGGTGTCGTGACGGTGGATGTGCACGAGAGTGCCGTCACCGGCGACCTGCCCAACGCGGCGGCCAGCCTCGCCACGTTCCGTGCCCGTGGCGGGCGGGTGTGTCTGGACGACTTCGCCCGCGGCGTGTCGTCGTTGAGCCTCCTTCGGCGGTTGCCGCTCGACGAGGTTCGCATCGATCGACTGTCGATCGACACGATCGGCGCCCACCCTCACGACCGCGCCATCGTCCGTTCGATCATTGCGCTCGTGCGCGAGATCGGTCTCGCCGTCACGGCCGACGGTGTGGAGACCGGCGCCCAGGCCGACGCGCTGATCGCGCTCGGCTGTGTGCGCCAGCAGGGTCACCTGTACGCGCCAGCGCTTCCAGCGGGCCAGTTCGAGGACTACCTGCTGGCCAGGATGGCCGAGCGCTGGGCGCAGTCGATCTCACCGTTGCCCAACTGGAAGACCGACGAGCTCGAATGACGCCTGCCTGCCGGTGTGGCGGGTGATGTGACAGAGTAGGTGGCCGTCGCAACACGAGTGCGCAACACGGAGGGCAACAAGGAGTGGGCATGGTCTGTCCGTCGTGCGGGGTCTCCACGCAAGCGGGCCAACGGTTCTGTGTGAAGTGTGGAATTGCGTTGGCGACGGCCGAACCGTTGCCGTTGCCGTTGCCGTTGCCGTTGCCGTCGCCGTTCCCCGCACCCGATCCGGCCACCGACCCAGAGGCGTTCGACCGAGTGTTCGAGACCGAGCGCTTCCGGATCGTCGAGCAGACCACGCCCACCGTCGAGCAGCTCGGGATCACCTGGGGTCAGACCACCACCGACCAGGTGCCGGTCGTGACGTACGCGGACGACGCGTTCGACAGCTTCGACGGCGTCTCATCCGTCGGGGAGGTGCCCCTGCGTGTCCGCACCGCAACCGTGGTGCTGTCCGCGATGGTCGCCACCCTCGCGTTGGCCGTGCCGTTCGTCCGGTTCGTGCGCTACTCCATCTCGGGCGACGTGTTCGCCGATGTCTCGGTTCGAGGAAACGGCTTCACCACCAACGCGGCCGGCGCGCTCATCGTTGGTGCCGTCGTCGTGCTGGCCGGGAGTTTCGCGGGCATGCGCGGCCACCGTGTGGGTACAGGGGTCGCCGGCGGCGCGGGCCTCGCGATCGCCGGACTGGCGCTGTGGTTGGTGGGCCAGGCGGTCGCATTGGTGGACAACCTCAAGCACGCGATGACCATCAGGGGCGGCAACTACCGATTGGTCACGACGATGGACCTCGGGGTCTTCCTCGCGCTGGCTGCGGCTGTGATCGGCATCGCCGTCTTCGTGCTCGCGGTCTACGGCATCCGCGACGACGGCGAAGGGCGCGTGCACCCCGCGGTGGGGGCGCTGGGTGTGCTGGGCACGATGATGATCGCGATCGGGTCGATGCTGCCGATGCACTCCGGCACACTGGCCGGGAACTTCAACTCCAAGCACCCCATCGGCGCCACCAACTACTGGAAGGCCTGGGTCGAGCTGACGATCGGTGTGCACCACGAAGCGGTGCCGCCACTGACCACCTGGCTGCGGGTGCTGCTCGTGGTGTTCATCGCGCTCGGTGGCGTGCTCGGGTTCCTCGTTGCGTCGCGCGGGGGGCTCGGGCTCGCGGTTGGGTCGATCAGCGTGTCGCTCTGCATCTGGGTCGCCACGGTGTTCAAGTGGGGCGACTTCCCGTTCGGCATCGCCGGCGGCAACCCGGGCAGCCTCGGCTTCACGCCCCATCTCGTCACCTCGATCGGGGTCGTGGTGGTGCTGGTGGCAGCGACCACGCACGTCGTGCTCATCGTTCGGCCCGATCTGGCCGAGCACCACACCTCGCTCGCCGACCCCGAATTCGACGCGGACGACGCGGTGAACGAGGCAGACGCCGCGGACGAGCCGTCCGACGACGAATCGGGCACCACCGAGTTGGCCGCAACTTAGGTTTGACGCATCCAGGGCGTCGGTCGGGCCTCCCTACGCAGCGACCTTGCCGCGACGTGGTGAGCGTTGCGGATCGCCTCCTCGGCACTGGTGCCGCCGGCCAACGCGAGCAGGAACCCGGCGGCGAACGCGTCGCCGGCACCCGTGGTGTCGCTCACGTCGTCGATCGCCATCGCATCGACGCTCACGAAGCCACCACCCGCGGTGCGCAACTCTGCCGGACCCGCGCCGCGCTTCACCACCACCATCGCTCCGGCGAACGTCTCCGGACGCAGGTGTTCGCCGAGAACTTCCGCTTCCAGCTGGTTGGCGAACACGACGTCCGGACGCAGCGCGGCCATCCGTGCCAGTGCGACATCCGCCCCGTCGTGCTCCAGCAGCGCGGCCGACGACGCATCGACTGATACCCGGATGCCGCGCACGTTCGCCCAGCCGGCAAGCGTGACGGTGGTCGTTGCCAGCGGTTCACCGACGAGGGAGTAGTAGGGCACGTGGAGGGTGTGCAGGCCTTCCAGCCACGTCGGGTCGGGGTCGTCGAGCTCGGTGCACGCGGCCCGATCGGCCAACATCGTTCGCTCGCCCGACGGGTCCACCAGCACGACGATCGTCCCGCTGCGCCCGGCCCGGCGCACGACCACGTCCGCGCCGGCGGCCTCCAGTCGAGCCGTCAGCCAGCGGCCGGTCGCGTCGTTGCCCACCTGGCCGATGAAGCGAGCCCGGCTCCCTGCGACGCACGCTGCTTCGACCATGTTCGCCGCGCTGCCGCCCCGACGGCGGGTGACGACCGACTGGGTGTCGCTCGCCACGTTGACGGGTTCGAGCAGGTGCACGACCACGTCCTCCACCAGATCGCCCACCGAACCCAACATGCGGTCATCCTGGCGCACCGCGTACCCTAGGCGCCATGAACGAGACCGGTGGCGACAGCGTGAAGCAGCGGATGCATGCCGCGTTGACGACGGCGATGCGGGCGCGCGACGAGGTCACGCTCTCCGCGTTGCGCCAGGCGTTGTCGGAGATCGCGGTCGCCGAGACAGCGGGAGCGGAGCTGGTGGTGCTCCCCGACGAGCAGGTCCTCGCGGTGGTGGCCGTCGAGGTGCGCAAGCATCACGAGACGGCCGATGCGTTCGTGACCGCGGGCCGCCCGGAGAAGGTGGAGCGCGAGCGCGCCGAGGCCGCGGTGCTCGAGGCGTACCTCCCGGCGAACCTCAGCGACGAGGATCTTGCCGGCATCATCCAGGCGGAGATCGCCGCGGCCGCGGCCGAAGGTGCCGTCGGCATGAAGGCGATGGGCAAGGTCGTCTCGGCCGTGCGTGCCAAGGCCGGCCCGACCGCCGACGGGGCCAAGATCGCCGCGGTCGTGAAAGCCGCCCTCAGCGCCGCCTGAGCTGCCCAGCCGCACCCCTACTTCCCTCGTTCATGTCATGCCTCGACCGAGGAAACCCCCGAAGATCGATGACGCGGACGAGGTTTGGATGAGCGTGTCAGGGGGAGATCCGGAAGAAGGTTGCGCACATGTACTCGACTCGGTCGGGGTTGGCGACCGGGACGTCGCGACAGATCCGGTAGCTCCCCGCCGGAAGGAACTCGATCGGGAACGGCACGAGCAGGTCGGGGGCCGCCACGGGCACGCCGGCGTCTGCCTCGGGTAGGTCGCCCGCGCTGTTCACCGGACGAATCGTCACCTCGTTGGTGTCGAACGATTCGATTACGTAGGCGACCGTGCGCCACTCGCCGTCCACGCGTCGATCGAAGAACGCGAGCACGGGCACGAGTTGAACGCCTGCGAGGTTGCCGGCGAGGCGGACGCGAACCGTGGTCGCTCCTGGCTTGACCTTTGAGGTGCTCGCGATGAACGTCTGCTGCGTCGACTCCCGCCTTGCCGGGATGCCGGGCCCGATCTGGATGGCAGGAGCCGTGCCCAGTGTATTGGACGAACCGGCGATGGTGGTGGCGACCAATGTGGTGGCCGAGGGCTTCTTCACGCGCTCCGATGCACCGTCGCCGCCCACTGTAGCGATCGTGATCATGATCGCGAGGACGGCGGTCATGACAGCGAACGTGACCAACGCGGGTTGACCGGTCGGCGTCTGCCATGTGATCGCAGGTACGTCCGCGCGGTCGAACAGGTCGAAGTCGGGATCGATGAGCTCGATCAGCGGGATGCGATCGGACCGCTGGGCCACGCGCGCAATGTAAACCCTGTCGGACGACCCAGCGGTCGAATGCCGCCGTGCGCCTCAGCGAGCGACGACGGCCGCGGCCGGTTGGGTCGTCAATGGTGCGTCGAACTCCGAGCACAGGTACAGAACAGCCGGGGGGTCGATGCTGACGACGTTGCGGCAG
>JAYVMH010000221.1:0-3103 GCA_043759015.1 Actinomycetota bacterium | reverse complement strand
CGACTTCTGCAACGCGACGCTCCGCCGGCGTGAGTGTGGCGCTTGCGCGCGCGATCCGCTCCTCCACTTCCACGAGCGCCCAGCGTAGTGCCATCGATGCCGCTGACCCGGATATTCCAGATCCTTCTATACGTTGGAACGTCTGTTCCATGCATTCTGTGTATACGTCCAGCCTGACCCCAGTTCGATCGGAGCCCCGCACATGACCACCATCACCGCGCACGTGACGCCCGCCGTCATCGAGTCACCGGCGTGGCCATCCCTCGACATCCCGTTGGCACTGATCGACAGCTCCCCCTTCCTGGCCGCCACGGGTCACGCAGCGCGGATCATGCCGGCCGAGGTGCACGACGCGCTGGTCGACTTCGCCGACCACGCCCCCCAATCGGGTGCGGTCGTGCTGCGCGGACTGCCGGTAGGCGAACTGCCGCTCACGCCCGACTCCCCCACCGCACGTGTGACGAAGGATCCGACGAGCGAGTTCGTGCTGCTGGCAGCGGCCCGTCGGCTCGGCCAACCGGTCGGCTACCTGCCCGAACACGGTGGCGACCTGGTCCAGAACCTCGTGCCCACCAGACCGAACGCGCATCGTCAGGTCAGCACGTCCTCCGGCGTCGACCTCATGTTCCACACCGAGGCCGCCTTCCACCCGCATCGCCCTCGGTACCTGCTGCTGCTCTGCCTGCGTGGCGACGATCGTGCCGTGACCACGCTGTCGTCCATCCTCGAAGTGCTGCCGCTGCTGCCGTGGCGGGCGGTCGAGACGTTGTTCCAGCCCCGGTTCCGTACCGCCGTGGACGAGAGCTACCTGCACGGCCGGCAGAACGTCCTCGGCGCGCCGATGCCCGTGCTGCGCGGCCAGCGCCACCGACCGTCGATGGTGTTCGACGCCGACCTGATGGTAGGCACCGACGCGGAGGCCGAGGACGCACTGCGGGTGCTCGCCGAAGCCGTCGAGCGCCACCACACCGACTTCGCTCTGCAGCAGGGAGATCTGCTCGTGGTCGACAACTACGTCGCCGTCCACGGCCGCTCGTCGTACGAGCCCCGGTGGGACGGCCACGACCGCTGGCTCCAGCGCTCCATGGTCGTCAGCGACCTCGCACCCAGCGCCGGCGAACGCGACGGCCGTGTCATCGTCACCCACTTCGGACGCTAGATGCTCGTGTAGCTACGCTCCACCGAGGGCCAGCCACTCCTCGGCGACGGCTGCGTCGCCGGAGATGTCGATCGGGTTGTCGGTGGGCCGGCCCCACAGACGCAGCAGCACGCTCTGCGCGTCGCCCCGCAGCTCCGCTGCCGGTGAGTCCGCGGCACCGACCACCGGTGCGCCGCTGGAGCCGTCGACGACCCAGCGCACATCGATGTCGGTCAACTGCACCGCGAGCGTGGATGCCGGTGTGCGTCGCCGTTCGCGTCCGATCATTCGCGGCAACATCACCGTCCAGTACTCGTCCACCCCGTCGGCGGCGAACTCGCGCTCGATCGTCGGGCGCCCGCCTGCCGCGCGCTCGGCATCCCATCGGTGCACCGATGCCTCGTGAGCCTGGCGACGACGCCACAGGCCGGCAACCTTGGGCACCACGGGGAACGGGTGCCACGTCGGACTCCCGGGGTCGGTGGCGGCGAGCGTGGCGATCAACCGTGCCGAGCCGCCGCGAAGCCAGGCCGCGAGCGCGTCGAGGTCGCCCATCGGCGCGGTGTCGGTGTTCGGGGTCGGCGGGGCACCTGTGGCGAGCGCTCCCAGCACCCAACGGTGCACTTCGCCGAGGTGCTCACCGAGCGCCTCCAGCGTCCACCCTGGGCATCCCGCAACCGGCGCATCCGCCGGACCGTGCTGGACCGCCACCACGAACGCCTCGAGGTCGCCGGTGAGGAGGGCGAGGTGATCAAGGCTCATCCTCGGCACCCTACGCCCGGCACAATGGGGGCGATGACCTCGATTTCGCCAACCATGCCGCCCGCACCCGACCGAGCGTTCGCCAGCGACAACGCAGCCGGAGCGCACCCGGCGGTGATGGCCGCGGTGATGGCCGCCAACGATGGACACGCGCTCGCCTATGGCAGCGATCGCTGGACCGACGAGGCGAGCGCCCGGTTCCGCGATCTGTTCGGCACCACTGTCGAGACGTTCCTGGTGTGGAACGGCACGGGCGCGAACGTCATGTCGCTCGCGACCATGGTGCAGCCCGCCGACTGCGTGGTGTGCAGCGAGTGGGCACACGTGGCCGTCGACGAGACGGGAGCGCCCGAGCGAGCACTGGGCGCGAAGATCCTGGCGCTCGCATCCCCGAATGCGAAGCTGGTGCCCGAGCAACTCCGCGATCTCGCTCATCTCCAGGGGGTGCAGCACCACGCGCAGCCGGGCGTGGTGAGCATCACGCAGAGCACGGAGCTCGGCACCCTCTACAGCGCCGACGAGGTCGCCGCCGTGTGCGACACCGCCCACGCGATGGGGATGTTGGTGCACCTCGACGGGGCGCGGATCGCCAACGCCACCGCCGCACTCGGGGGCACCCGCGCCGCGTTGCGTTCGTTCACCGTGGAGGCCGGGGTCGATGTGATCAGCTTCGGCGGCACGAAGTCGGGCGCCATGGGCGCGGAGGCCGTCGTCTACCTCAACACCACCCTGGCGCGGCGGGCGATGTACGTGCGCAAGCAGGTCAACCAGTTGCCGTCGAAGATGCGATTCGTCGCTGCTCAGTTCAATGCGCTGCTGCACGACGACCTGTGGGTCCGGCTCGCCACGCAATCCAACGCGATGGCGACGATGCTGTACGACAGATCGCGAGGTATTCCCGGGGTCGAGTACGACGTTGCGCCCGAGGTCAACAGCTTGTTCCCCTGCCTGCCTCCGGCGATCATCGAGGAGCTGCACGATTGGTGCTTCTTCTGGGACTGGAACGTGGCTCGGGGTCAGGTTCGCTGGATGACCGGCTGGGACATCACCGAGGCCGACATCGACCGTTTCGTCGCCGGCGTTCGGCACCTCCTGACGTGACGACCGCCTGAACCTTTCGCGCAGAACCGCAGGTCAGATGGGCTCGACAACCGCCACGACTTCGTCGTAGGCTAGTCGCTACTTGCTGTCAGCAAGTATTCC
>JAYVMH010000220.1:0-6726 GCA_043759015.1 Actinomycetota bacterium | reverse complement strand
TGCGCCGCCGGCTCTCCTTGCAGGGCAACACCGAGGTGCTCGTCCGGCTCGATCAACCCGACCCAGGATCTGGTGATATGGCAGGTCGTGGTCAAGCCGACGGGACGTGACGGTCGCACGACGCCGTGAAGCCGCTCGAGTCGGTGCCCGCTTGGTCAGCTTGCAGGAACTGCGGCCAGCGCCGCAGCGAGCCGATCGGCAGCCTCGGATGCCAGTTCCTGGAAGTCCTCGCCGGTCATGAAGTCCCGCGGGTCGACGGTGCTGATCTTGGTGCCATGACCCGTATCGGAGAGCACGACGTTGCATGGCAACAGCAGACTCACGGACTCATCGAGCTCGAGCGCTCGAAGGGCGAAATGAGGGTTGCATGCACCAAGGATCTTCAACGGGGCACGTTCGACGCCGAGCTTGGCTTTCAAGGTGGCTGCCAGATCGATCTCCGTCAGTACGCCGAAGCCCTCCGTTGCGAGTGCCTCGCGAACAGCCACCTCGGCATCGGCCATGGACAGCTCAGTGGTGGTCTCGATCGCCCGCATCGTCACTTCTTCGCTGTCGGGGCGAAGCGGGTGAGGCCCAGCTCTGACTCGATCGCGTGACGCGGCCGGGCGCCGACAGCCTGCTTGGTGAGCTTGCCGCCCTCGAACAGGCCGATGGTCGGGATGCCACGGATGCCGTAGCGGCCGGCCACGGCCTGGTTCGCGTCGACGTCGACCTTCACGACCTTGATCGCCGAACCGTACTGCTCGGCGAGCGCTTCGACCTCGGGAGCAACGGTACGGCACGGGCCACACCATGCGGCCCAGAAGTCGACCACCACCGGCACGGTGGAGTCGAGCACCTCTCGCTGGAAGCTTGCCTGGTCATCTGCCGTGATCATGTTGGACATGTTCAATCCTCTCGGGCTGTCGGGACCATCAGGTCCGCTGCACCATCGACAACCTATACCCCCATGGGTATATTCCGCAAGGTCGGCCACCCGGGGGACAACCCGAAGGCCCGTCCGGAGATCGTGACGGTGTCGCCGGCGACGCCGTTGTGCTTCCCGAGATCTGTCACCACCGGCCCGTTGGCCGCGACGGTCGTGGTCGCCGAGGTCGTGGACGGTGCAGTGGTGGCCGGCGACGTGGTGGACGACGCCGGCGACATGGTCCCCTGCAGACCCTCGGCACTCGCCACGATCGCGAACATCTTCACGTCGTGAGGAGCCGGCGCGCAGCCGTGCACGGAGATCACACCAGCGAGCGGGCTCGCCGAGGCGTGCGATCCTCGCGACGCCGACCACCAGACCGCACCCCGACGAGCGCGGTGACGACCAGACCGCCGACGAGGAACCTGCTCGACACCACCCGTAACCCTCCTGTCCCCGAGCGAGTCCTCTCGCCGACCCAGGACCCCACGACAGCGCGCAGCCTCCGCGGATCGTAGGCCGCTCAGCGGGTCGGTCGCGCGACTTGACCGGGGGTGAGCGCCGCGACCGAACTCCGACGAGTAGGAACTGCGGGTCGCCCACGGTCAGTGACGGTGAAAGGGCTGGGGTGATGCGCGATGGGCCGAGTGACTCGGGCTGGTCTCGGCGGGACGGGGTCAGTGCAAGCGGGAAAGGATCGTCGTTGCCAGTGCGGTCTCGATCGCAACGATGCCCGAGTCGTCGGTGGCCTTCTTGTTGACACTCAGCAAGATCGACGTCGCACCCTTCAGCACCCACAGCTGGGTACCTGTAATGGCCGTGCCACCGCCCGCCGCGAGGAACGCAAACGTAAAGGCGTCGTCGCCGAGACCACTGACCGGCGTGATCTTCGCTTGCAGCGCCGCACCAGAGCCCTTCGCCGTGTCGAACGCAGCTTTGTCGTCGAGGCTGAAGGACACACCCGTCAACGCACCTGCACTCAGGTCGGCAGGGGTGAACTGGCACGACGACCCGTCGGGACCGGCCTCACCGGCAGTGAGCGGGACACCGAGCGCCGCGGCCGCCTCCTCAAGGGTAAGGAGGTCACAGGCCTTCAACGGTCCGCTCGACGGCGCCTGGGTCGGCGCGACCGTCGTCGCTGCACCGGCGGCTGTGCTCGCGGCTCCAGCGCCCGAAGTGGTGTTCGATGCAGCGGTGGTCGCCGTTGATGCTGTGGATGACGCACACGCGGCGAGCGCGCCCACGGCCACGATGGCGAGCGCCGCCTGCAGCGCCGCAGAGTTCTTCAATGACACGTGGTGTCGCATGGCTCGTCCATTCCAGCGGAGGGCGAAAGGCCGGGCCGCACTGGAAATCATAGTTCCTCACAATCGACGTGGGCCTACCGGTCGCAAGACTTGAACTTCCGGACCTTGCCCTTCGATCTGAGACGTTCACCGACGTTCACACTTCAATGCTCGGACGAGATCATTCGTTTCGCCGACGCCTCCGGGTCCTGGCGCCCCGACATTCGCGGGCTGCGACACGTTCGCTCGCTCGGGGCGGCTGACTGTTCGGCCGGGCGGCCGGCATGCTGGCACTACGCTCCGGAGATGAACGAAGGCTGCGTGCCGAGCCATGATCGTCGGACCAAAGGGCGCACGGCGCTGGCCGCGCTCCTCACGCTCGCCGTGGCGTGTTCCGGAACCGGGGCACGCGGCGCGTCGACGAGCACCGCTGCGACGCCGCCGACTGTCACCGGTCCATCCACCGCGACGACCGATCCGACAGCCGATGCCCTGCCGGTACTGGACGACGTGAGCGCACCCGACTGGGCGCCGTCGACGCGTACGGATGAGTTGCGCATCGCAATCGCCACAGGGAACTCAACTGTCCAGCTGGCAGTCGATGCGTTCAACGTCACTTACGGTCCGATGCCCGGTGCGACACCGTCGACGCTGCCCCCAGGCCTCGGCGTGGGTACCCACACAGCGCTCAAGCTGATCGAAGGTGTGCGCAAGCAGCTGGCACCCGAGCAACTGGCCTTCCTCGACGCGCTCGACGGGTCCGCCGGGACCGTGTCGCAGATTGCGGCCGATGGTTCGACCACGACAGGCAAGCTCTCGCCGCCGACGCAGACAGCCACGACGCCGACATCGGCGCTCGGCTTCCGTCGGCGGCCGAGCGTGGACCCGGTGCTGCAGAAGTATTTGGCCCTGCTCGTCAGAACCTGGGGCGACTGGAAGCAGTACCGCCCCGACTTCACCTTCCCGCCGGTCCAGATGATCATGACAAACCAGGACGCCGGCGTCGCCCTCATGGACGCGCTGTACCCGACGGCGTCGGAGATCGAAGGTTCTCCGGGGACCTTCTGTCGCATTCGTGTCTTCCCGAAACTGTGGAACGGCTCCCCGACCGACGACGTGCTCCTGACGGCCTTCGCCCATGAGTTGTTCCACTGCGTCCAGGACACGTGGAACCCGGACGGCGGTTTTCCGTCGTGGATCAACGAAGGAAGTGCCAACTTCGCCGCGTTCGATCTGCACCGTGGAGTGTTCCCCCCTCCCGCCGTGGCCGTCACGCCCGCGTTCTGGTTCACCGTTCGAAGCGCCGCGCTGGCTGCGAGGGAGTACGACTCGTGGCCACTGTTCGAGTCGTTCCGGCAATCCGGCGGTGACACGTATGCAGCGATCAAGAAGCTCTACACCGACGCCGGCAAGGACGGCGCCCCGATGCCGGACACGACGGCGAAGTGGCTGCAACTCGGCGGTATGAACGGTCTCGCATTCCGGGTCCACTGGTCAGCCAACGTGGTGCGCTCCACGAAGTTCTCCGAGAAGGAATGGAGCATGCAGTGGCCCTCGGCCACCGACGCAGGTCCGCACGACAACGCGACATCGATCGCTCGCGGGGTCGGCACGTATTCGGTGCATGGCGCCAAGGAGTACGGACAGCAGCAGTTGGACGTCGTCATGTCATCGGATGTCGGGTTGGTCGTCGTCATCCCAAAGGTCGGACCACTGCTCACCCACGCAGCGGATGGGACGGTCGCGGTGGCCGAGGGGGATTCGCGGAAGTTCTGCTTCGACAAGCGCGGCTGCGTGTGCCCCACAGGTTCGACGTCGAACTCCAAACTGATGGACGGCCGCGACATGGTGTTCTCGATGGCCGTCAACGAGGACCAGCCCATCGTCGACGTGAAGGCGGTGCGATGGGACAAGAAGTACTGCCACCCCAAGGACGAGGAGAAGAAGCGCGGTCGCGACAACGGGGATCCGCACCTCGTGAGCCTCGACGGCCAAGCATTCGACGTGATGGCGCGGGGCGAGTTCGTTCTCGCCCGTGACGACAGAGGTGGGTTCCAGGTGCAGGTACGTCACGCCGACGTCACCGCCCTCACCGACCCGGTCACCGGCACCAGCGCCGTCGCGCTCGGCGGGTCCGACCATCATCGCATCGTGTTCGGTGGGGACCCGAACAGTGGAGCGGACAGGACGATCACCATCGACGGCTCGGCCGTCGCCGATGTCGCCGAGCCACAGCACGTCAGCGGCATCGACATCACCAAGGTCGAGACCGACCATTGGCTCGCGACCTGGGCCGACGGCAGCAACGTCGACCTACGTTGGCTCCACGGCTGGTTCATCTCCCTGGCTCTGTCGTCCGAGCGAGCCACACACATCTCGGGCATGCTCGGCAATGCCAACGGCGACTTCCGCGACGATCTCGTGCTCGCCGACGGCACGCATGTCGACCCGTCGGACGGCGCCACGCTCGACGGACAGTACGCACCTCGATGGTACGTGGAGACGGCCACCTCGCTCTTCGACTACAAGCCGGGCGAGACCACCGAGACCTTCCGGACACCTCCCCCCAAGCGGCCGTCATCCTCGGCGGACGCATTGGCGACCTGCACTGCGGCACTGCCCCCAGCCGCGACCCGCGCCGAAGTGGCGGCCTGCGCGTACGACTTGGGAGCGACCGGCAAACACGACTACGTCGACACCTACACGAGCGTGATCACCAGCCGCATCGCCGACGACGCGACGAGCCCGCAGATCAACACGCCGACGTCGACGACCGTCCCGTCGACACCAACCTCCGGCGGCTCGTCGGCGGTCCTGACCGGCACGTTGGCGAGCAATGCCGGCGGCGCAACCGACGTGGTGGAGCAGTTGACCACCGCCATCGACGTGAAGGAGGGTTCGGTCATTCTGGGCCAGGTGAAGCTGTGTGCTGCCGGCGTCGACGTGAGGATGCGGGCGACGTTGCGCGGCGGCAGTGGGCAGAGCCGTGACGTGTACCTCTGCGACGCCAGCGGCTTCAACGTGCCCGGCCGCAGTACCGATCAGGTGGTGCGTGGCGAAGGCGTGCTGTGGGCAAGTGCTGGCGGCACCTACGACATCACCATCAAATCAAGCTCGGACCAACCGTTGTTCACCACGGTCACGATCTCCACCGACCCTTCCCCGACCATCGTGAACGCCGCCGACGCGGTATCGAAGGGCTACACCGGGCAGCTCTCCGGTCTGGCCGACACGGTGGTGATGCTGCCCGATACCGGCGGCAAGGCGGTCACCTGGACCGCGGTCGGCCTCGACGTGGCGTGCGGCGACGACCACTTCGGCCTGGACACGTTGGGCACGGGCGGTCCGGCACCGATCACGTTCTGCGGCCACCCCGACTCGTTGTCGCTCACCAATTCCGGTGAGTACGTCCCGATCATCGTGTACGCCCACACGACCACCCTGGTCGACATCAAGGTGGTCCCGACCCCCTGACCTGATCGCAGAAGCTGCAGCACTGGCCGCGCGACAGGGAAACGTCTGTGGGCGAGTCGCACTTCGCGAGCTCGGCTTCGAGCCCGTCACCCACCCAGCCGGACACGGTGAATGTTCGTTTCCTCGAAAGCCGGGGCATGGCCCTCAGTAACGTCCGACTCGATCAACACTCCGCCGAACTGCTCTTCCAGATCCTCACCGAACGAGAAGAACGAGCCGCTGTCGCTGTCGCCAGCAACGCACCCTTCAGCGAATGGTCCAAGACCTCCACCGACCCACGCCTCGCCGCCGTCGTCGACCGCATCACCTACCGCGCCCACATCATCCAAACCGGCACCGTCAGCTACCGGGTCAACAGCCGCTAACGTCACCCGCCAGATGGGGCCAAACCAGCCCGTCTTGTTTCCACTGGCTCAGATACAAGGACGAACAATGACTCTTGGAACTGCCAACGTTCTGGTCCACCGATTTTGGTCGCCGCCCACAGCGCGAAGCCGCGTGGCACTTCGCACAGTCGCCCTCGTCGTCGGCTTTGCGCTGCTCACCGCCGCCCTCGCTCAGATCGAGATCAAGCTCAGCTTCACCCCAGTTCCGATCACCGGGCAAACGCTGGGCGTTCTCTTGGCCGGCGGGACGCTGGGCTCGCGTCTGGGTGCCGCGTCTCAGCTCTTGTACTGGGTGTTCGGCCTAGTCGGCCTGCCGTTCTACGCCGGTGGCGAGGCCGGATGGAAGAACGGAACCGGAGCGACGATGGGCTATCTCGTCGGCTTCGTGGTCGCCGCCGCCGTGATCGGCTATCTCGCCGAACGCAAACAGGATCGCAACGTAGCGACCTCATGGTCAGCCATGGCCCTGGGCTCGATCATCATCTACACCTTCGGAGCTGGATGGCTGGCCCATAACCTGAACGTCCCTGTCGCCACCGGCGAAACCAATGCCCTGTCCCTCGGTGTCACACCGTTCCTGATCGGCGACCTGATCAAGTTGTTGCTCGCCGGCTCGCTACTGCCCGCGGTCTGGGCGACCATCGACCGAACAAAGTAGGTCAGGCGCCTCCCC
>JAYVMH010000219.1:0-6785 GCA_043759015.1 Actinomycetota bacterium | reverse complement strand
ACGGGTTCGATACGCGTACGTAACACGTAGTTACCGAAGCGACCGGTACCCGGAGGTATCAACTCAACATGACCAAAGCAGAGCTGATCGACGCAGTGGCCAAGGAGGCCGGTGTCACCAAGGCTGATGCAGAGCGCACCGTCGGAGCGTTCTTCGACACCGTGGTGGAGTCGGCGAAGAAGGGCGACAAGGTCGCGTGGCCGGGCTTCGGCTCGTTCAGCACGTCGAAGTCGACGGCGCGCACCGGACGCAACCCGCAGACGGGTGCTGAAGTGCAGATCGCGGCTTCGACGCGTATGAAGTTCACCTCCAGCAGCACGCTGAAGGCCTCTCTCAACCCCAACAAGAAATAAGCAACCAACATCAACCAGGAAGGAAGTTCAGTGGCAGCAACGAAGAAGGCTCCCGCCAAGAAGGCAGCTCCGGCGAAGAAGGCTGCGGCCAAGAAGGCCGCACCCGCCAAGAAGGCCGCGGCAAAGAAGGCTCCGGCCAAGAAGGCTGCGGCCAAGAAGGCCGCTCCGGCCAAGAAGGCTGCGGCAAAGAAGGCTGCGCCGGCCAAGAAGGCTGCCGCAAAGAAGGCTGCGCCGGCCAAGAAGGCTGCCGCCAAGAAGGCCCCGGCCAAGAAGGCCGCCGCCAAGAAGGCCCCGGCCAAGAAGGCAGCCGCCAAGAAGAAGTGAGCAAACCTCTCTTTCGAGGTTCGGCGTCGGGGGGCTTCGGCCCCCCGTTCGCTGTTTTCGGACTCGCTGTTCCCGCGCGACGTGCAGAACAATGGACGCGTGACCCCGATCTGCACCGACCTCCTTGCCGAGCACGACGACCTCGATTCGCTCGTGGCACCGCTGTCGGAAGAGCAGTGGGGGGCGGCAACGCCCGCCCTGGGCTGGGCCATCCGCGACCAGATCAGTCACCTCTGGTTCTTCGACCGGCGGGCGACGTTGGCGCTCACGGATCCAGACGCGTTCGCCGACGACCTCCAGTGGCTCCTCGCCAACGGGGGGACGGACGCCTCCGTCATCGGTGGGCGGGCGATGAGCGGAGAAGAACTGCTCGGCGCGTGGCGTGTCGACCGCGCCCGGCTCCTCGAGGTTGCTCGAGACGTCGACCCCGCCACTCGTGTGCCGTGGTACGGCCCGGCAATGGGTGCGCGATCGTTCATCACCGCCCGGCTGATGGAGACGTGGGCGCACGGTCAGGATGTGGCGGACACGCTGAAGGTGCAGCGCACCCCGACCGACCGGTTGAAGCACGTCGCCCACATCGGTGTGCGGGCCCGACCGTTCAGCTATGCGATCAACGGGATGCCGATGCCCGATGCGCCCGTGCACGTCGTGCTCCGCGGACCGGGTGGCGACCGATGGGAGTGGGGTGAGCCGGCGGAGAGCTCGGTGCATGGCGATGCGCTCGACTTCTGCCTCGTCGTGACGCAGCGACGCCACGTCGCCGACGCCTCGCTGCGGGTGGAAGGTCCCGCCGCGGTCGAATGGATCTCGATCGCGCAGGCATTCGCCGGTGAGCCCGGTTCCGGAAGAACCCCAGGTCAGTTCGGGTGAACCCCAGGGCCTCCGAGGCAGGTCTTAGGACCTGCGACGGACCCGGTTCGGTCGTGGGACACATCCACCGCTGACCTGCGGCCCTGGGTGGTCGTGCCGCCACGGTGCATCGTGACGGTATGGAATCTTGCCACCGCAACCATCACGCGGGTGTCACGTACGTACGTCGGGTCCGGATGGCGGTCGTGGCCCTGGCGCTCCTCTGCCTCCCCCTCGGCCTCTCGTCCACCTCGCACGCGGTCAACACCGCCACCGTCACGGTGAACGGAGGCTTCACGCCCAAGCTCCTCACCGTCCAGGTCGGCACTGTCGTCACGTGGCAGTTGGCCGACGCCGGCAACCACCGACTCCGCTCGCTGTCGGGCCCGACGACGTTCGACTCCGGTGGCCTCGCTGCCGGTGGATCGTCCACCGTGACGTTTACCGTGACGTTCACGACGCTCGGCACGATCAACTACGGCGACGACGAGAACCAGAACGTCGCCGCCTACATGGGTTCGGTGAGCGTGGTCGCCAACGTGCCGCCGACGGTGCCGCCGAGCACCACGCCCGGTGCGCCCGGACAGCCGCCTGCACCGTCGACCGTGAACGTCCGCATCGCGAACCGTGCGTTCGGCCCCTCGTCGATCAGCGTGGCGGTGGGCGACACGGTGCTCTGGACGAACGCGGACAAGGAAGCACACACGGTCACCGATCGCGGGCTCGCCTTCGACAGCGGCTCGTTCGGCCCCGGCGCGACGTTCCAGCGCACGTTCGGCGCCGCCGGCACGTTCACGTACATCTGCGACATCCACCCGAGCATGGTGGGTGTGGTGTCGGTGTCGGCGCCCACCGGTGCCGGAACGCTGCCCCAGCCTCCTCCCCCTCCGCCCGCTCCGGTGCCGGTGACCGTGCCGTCTGCGCCAGGTGGCTCGGGAACGACGGCGAACAGCGTGTCGATCATCGACTTCGGGTTCTCGCCGGCCGTCCTCAACGTCGCCCAGGGCGCAACCGTCACGTGGTCGAACAGTGGGCTCGCCCGACACACGGTCGCCGCCAACGACGGTTCGTTCCACAGCCCCGACGTCCGCTCCGGGCAGACGTACGCCCGCACGTTCTCGACGCCCGGCACGTTCACGTACATCTGCGACATCCACCCCGAAATGAAGGGCACGATCGCCGTCAGCGGACCGGGCGGCACACCGCCGCCTCCACCCTCGGCCTCGCCGGCACCGGTCACCGCCAAGGGCGATGTCACGATCGCCGACTTCAGCTTCTCGCCGGCCAGGACCACGATCACTGCGGGGCAGTCGCTGACGTTCGTGAACACCGGCGTGGCGCGGCACACCGCCACCGCATCGGACGGATCCTTCGACACGGGCACGATGATCCGCGGCGCCTCGGTTCGGCGCACGTTCGCCACCCCGGGCACGTTTCTCTACTTCTGCACGATCCACCCGAACATGAAGGGCACCATCCTCGTCAGAGGAGCAAACGGTGAGGCACCCCCGCCGCCCAAGGCGAGGCCGGTGGCGCGCGTCGCGAGCGGCGACGTATCGATCGTCGACTTCGCCTTCGCGCCAACCTCGCTGACCGTGTCGGCCGGAGCAGCGGTCGGCTTCGTGAACAACGGTGTAGCCCCCCACACCGCCACAGCGAAGGACGGCACCTGGGACACGGGGATCGTCCGGTCGGGTACGATGACGCACATCTCGTTCGGCACGCCGGGGACGTTCACGTTCTACTGCACGATCCATCCGCAGATGATCGGCACGATCCTCGTGACCGGTGCCGACGGTTCGGCGCCACCACCCGAGGCCGCATCGGTCGCCCCGCAGGCGCCGCCGATGACCGTGGACGTGAACGTGCTCGCGCGGAGCTTCGAGCCCGCCAACGCACGGATCGCGCAGGGTGGCACGGTCGTCTGGACGATCTCCAGCCGGAGCCCGCACCGCATCACCGCCGACGATCAGTCCTTCGAGAGCACGCTGATCAACCACGGCACGTCGTTCAGGTTCAGGTTCGACCGGCCCGGCACGTACACGTACCACGACGGGCTGACCGGCGACATGAGTGGCACCGTGACGGTCGTCGCGGATCCCGGCTCGCTGCAGGCGGGCTCCGCCGCCAACGGCAGCTCGGCCCAGGTGAACATCATCGACCTCGATTTCGACCCCCGCGAGGTCACGGTGGTGAAGGGTGCCACGGTCACCTGGACCAACACCGGGCAGGCACCGCACACCGTCACCGACCAGGCCAAGGGCTGGAGCTCGGACCTGCTGAAGAACAGCGACACCTTCTCGCACACGTTCGGCAGCGTCGGCCGCTTCACCTACATCTGCACGCTCCACCCCACCATGGTGGGCACGGTCATCGTCACCGACTCCACGGGCGTCGCGCCTGGTGCGCAGCTCCCCCAGGCTGTGACACCGCTGGTCGACCCGGAACGCAGTGGACGCGGGAGCACGTCGCTCGTCCTGCTGGTGCTCGGTGGCGTGGTGGTCGGGCTCGCCGCCTTCGTGCTCGGCCGTCGCACGGCCGGCACGACGGCGCGAGCCTGAGCCTCCGAAGCAGCGCTGCGGAGATCGTCGTCAGAGATCGGAGATGAGTTTGAACACCTCGGCGTAGACCATGCCGTCGCCGGGGTGACCGAATCGGGAGCCGAGGCCGCCGAGACGGAGCCGGATGCGATCGCGGAACGCGACCATCTGCTCCGCCTCGACCGCGTGCATGGTGCTCTCGAACTGGCTCTCGTGCGCCTCCAGTGCCGACAACTTCGCGTCGATCGAGCTGGTCACGTCCTCGACGTGATCCGGTTCATCCGCCTCCCACAGAAGCAGCGCCGAGGGCCGATGGGGCGCGAGACGATGCTCCTTGAAGAAGTGCGGATCGCGGGCGGCGACGATGGCCTCGCATGCGAGCAGCCCGGCGTGGCGATGGTCCGGGTGCAGCCGGTAGCGCTTCCACGGATCGTGGCCGAGCACCACCTGCGGTCGCAGCTCGCGGATCACGCGGGCGACCTCGCCCCTCAGCGCGGTGGTGCTCTCCAGTTCGCCGTCCACCTGGCCGAGGAAGACGACGGAACCGGCGCGATCCCCTGCGAGGCGCCGAGAAGCCTCCACCTGCTCGCGTTGACGGGAGGCAGCGAGGGCGACGAGGTCGGCGTCCGCGTTCCATGTGCCCTTCGAACCGTCCGTGAGCACGAGGTGGTGCACGACACAGCCGGCTGCCGCCCATTTCGCGAGCGTTCCTCCACAGCCGAACTCAACATCGTCGGGGTGCGCGCCGATCGCCAACGCCGACGCAGGCGTTGGGAGATTGCGGGAGATCAACGTGGGTGCGGGGTCGGGTTGGCCGGGTTCGTTGGCAGCCATGAGGGAAGCACTTCCTGCACCAGTGGGTGCGCGAGGTCGGAGGGGACGTCGAGGTCGATGCACAGCAGCGGGTCGTGGCGCACCATCACCGCGAACCCGGCCTGCACCGACTGGGAGAGGTGACGGAGGAACGAGCCCGGGCCGTAGGCGAACTCGAAGGGAAGGTCGGTCGGCAACGACAGGACGTTGGTGCCGTCGCCGGCCGCATCGGGGACGAGCGTGACGCAGCGTTCGACGGCGACGCCGATCAGCGCCGTGGCACGGGGCAGATCACCGTGGGCGACCACGACGTGGCGAACGCCGCGGTCGCGCAGGTCCGCGACGCTGCGCGTGACGGCAGCATTCAATCCCACACCCGGGTGCCACAGCACCGTGGCCCCGCGGCCCGTGGCCCACTCGGCCACGACCTCGTCGTCGCAGGCGACGAACACCGGCGCCTCGCCGGCTGCGGCAACGACCCGTTCGGCCGTCCAGCGGGCGAGCGCGGCGCGATGCGCGGGGGAGAGCACCGGCGCCAGCCGAGCCTTGGCGTCAGCGAATGCCTTCACCGGTACCAGCACCACGGGATCCACGCCCGGCATCGTAGAGGCACGGACCCGACGACCTACGCTGTGATCATGCCGATCAGGGTGGGTGTTGTCGGGGCCGGGTCGTGGGGCACCACGGTGGCAGCGATGGCGTCGGTGAACACCCCGACCATGCTCTGGGCCCGACGGCCCGAGCTCGCCGAACAGATCAACCGCGACCACGTCAACGGCGACTACCTGCCCCAGTACCCGCTGCCGCACGAGCTGCGCGCGACGAGCTCGCTCGACGAGGCCGTCTCCGGTGCCGACGTGCTCGTGATGGCCGTGCCGTCGCACGGCTACCGCGACGTCGCTGCGCAAGCTGCTCCGTTCCTGCGGCCGTGGGTGCCGATCGTGAGCCTCACCAAAGGGCTCGAGCGCGCCTCGCGCAAACGGATGAGCGAGGTCACCCGCGACGAGATGCCCGGGCACCCGGTCGCTGTTCTCACCGGCCCCAACCTCGCCAAGGAGATCCTCAGCGGACAGCCCGCCGCCAGCGTGGTGGCGATCGACGACAACGACATCGCCAGCGAGCTCCAGCGCATCTTCAGCAGGCCGAGCCTGCGCATCTACACCAACGGCGACGTCGTCGGCTGCGAAGTCGGCGGGGTGGTGAAGAACGTGATCGCCATCGCGGCCGGCATGGCGGAGGGCATGGGCTTCGGCGACAACACGAGGGCGACGCTGATCACCCGCGGGCTGGCGGAGATGACCCGCCTCGGGATCGCGATGGGAGGCCAGGCGGCAACGTTCGTCGGACTCGCCGGCATGGGCGACCTGATCGCCACCTGTTCCTCGAAGCAGAGCCGTAACAACATGGTCGGGTTCCAACTCGGCCAGGGCACGCTCATCGGCGATGTGCTGGCCTCGATGAACATGGTCGCCGAGGGGGTGAAGAGCTCGCCGAGCGTGCTCGACCTCGCTCGTCGCCACTCGGTCGAGATGCCGATCGTCGAACAGGTCGTGGCGGTGTGCCACCAGGGTCGTCCTGCGCGCGAAGCGCTGTCGGCGCTGATGCAACGCACCCGCAAGAGCGAGATGGAGTAGCGAGTGACGAGTGCTGGCATCACCACTGGGGTGCTCGGCGGTCGCTGGCGGGCCACGGTCACGCCGTGGGGTGCGATCGAACCGTGGCCGCACCACGATCGGCCCGACGAGCCGACACTGGACTGGCACATCGCCGCCGACGACCGATGGCACAGCCCTCGGCGCGAGGCGGCGGTGCGCCAGGCGCGGGTCGAGGGTACTGCCGTCGTGGAGACCCGCGTCCGCATCCCCAACGGCGACGCGGTGCAGCGCGTGTACTCGGTGCCTGA
>JAYVMH010000218.1:0-6791 GCA_043759015.1 Actinomycetota bacterium | reverse complement strand
GCGGCGAGCGAGGTCGTGTTGCACTGCGCGGTCGCACGCCGGTCGGCTACTACAAGGACGAAGCGAAGAGCGCCGCCACGTTCGTGCTCCACGACGGTGTGCGCTGGAGCATCCCCGGCGATTGGGCGGAGGTCGAGGCCGACGGCACGCTGAAGCTGTACGGCCGCGGCAGCCAGTGCATCAACACCGGTGGCGAGAAGGTGTACCCCGAGGAGGTGGAGGAAGCGTTGAAGCTCCATCCGACGGTCGCTGACGCCGCGGTCGTGGGCGTGCCCGACGAGCGCTTCGGCGAAGCGATCACCGCGCTGGTCGAGGTCCACGCGGGCGACGTCGTCGACGAAGCGGCGCTGATCGCCCATGTGAAGGAGCGACTCGCCCACTACAAGGCGCCCAAGCGCGTCCTTCCCATCGCCACGATCGGCCGCGCGGCGAACGGCAAGCTCGACTACCAACGGTTGAAGGCCGACGCGATGGGGCAACTGGGCTTGGGTTGATTCCGGGGTGTCAATTAGGTTCGTCGCCCATGAGCGCAGACACACTCGGCTACGACGGCAAGGTCGTCATCATCACGGGCGCGGGCGGCGGCCTCGGTCGGCAGCACGCGCTCCTCATGGCCGCGCGGGGCGCGCTCGTGGTCGTCAACGACCTCGGCGGCGCGGTCGACGGCAGCGACAACGACAGCGACAACGACAGCGACAACAACAACGACAACGACAAGGGCGCCGCGGAACGAGTGGTCGACGAGATCAAGGCACTCGGCGGCGAGGCCGTTGCCGACACCAACTCCGTCGCCACACCCGCGGGCGGAAAGGCGATCGTGACGACGGCGATCGATGCGTTCGGTCGCGTCGACGTGCTGATCAACAACGCGGGCATCCTGCGCGACAAGGCGTTCCACAACCTGACGTTCTGCGAAGGCGACCCCGACCTTCTGAACCCGGTGCTCGACGTGCACCTCAAGGGTGCGTTCTACGTCACGCAACCGGCATGGGTGGTCATGCGCGGGCAGGGCTACGGGCGCATCGTCAGCACGTCGTCGGCCGCAGGCATCTTCGGCAACTTCGGCCAGACCAACTACGGCGCGGCGAAGATGGGCCTCGTCGGCTTCACCCGCGTGCTCGCCGTCGAGGGCGCGAAGTACAACATCAAGGCCAACGCCATCGCGCCGCTCGCGCTCACGCGCATGACCGAGAACATCATGGGTGGCCTCGGCGACAAGCTCGACCCAGGCCTGGTGTCGCCGCTCGTGGCCTACCTCGCCCACGAGGACTGCCCCACCACCGGTCAGGTCTACAGCGTCGGCGGCGGTCGTGTGGCGCACGTCTTCATCGGGGAGACGAAGGGCTACTTCAAGGCCGACCTCAGCATGGAGGACGTCCGCGACCACTGGGCGACGATCACCGACCAGACCGGCTACGGCACCCCGAACAACCTCGGCGAGGAGACCGCCATGTTCCTGCCGTTCTTCGGGTAGCCGTGATCGACGCCATGATCGACGACGACATGATCAACGCCGCGGAGTTCCAGGCGTCCGCCCGCGAGTGGTTGGCCGTCAATCGCGCTCACGCGCCTCGCGACTACGGCGCGATCTGCCCACCCGACCTCGTCGATCACGGCCTCGCGTGGCACCGCCGCCTGCACGACGCCGGGTTCGCCGGCATCCACTGGCCCATCGAGTACGCAGGCCACGGGCTGAGCGCCGATCACAACGCGGCATGGCAGTTCGAATGCGCTGTCGCCGGCGTTCCGAGCGCGTTCAACATGGTCGGCCTGGTGCTCACCGGCGGCGCGATCATGAAGTTCGGAACGCCGGAGCAGAAGGCCCGCCACCTTGCGGCCACGCTCAACACCGACCACGTGTGGTGCCAGCTCTTCAGCGAGCCGGGAGCGGGAAGCGACCTCGGCGGCCTCTCGACGAAGGCCGAGCGCGACGGCGACCGCTTCATCATCAACGGGCAGAAGGTGTGGTGCAGCGGCGGCCGCTACAGCAACTGGGGCATCCTGATGGCCCGCACGAACCCGGAGGCGCCCAAGCACGAGGGCATCTCCTTTTTCCTGTTCCCGATGGACCTGCCCGGCGTGGAGGTCCGCCCGCTGAAGCAGATGACCGGCGAGGCCGAGTTCGACGAGGTGTTCTTCACCGACGTGGAGCTACCTGCGGACCACCTGCTCGGGCCGCTGCACGGCGGGTGGGGCGTCGGCATGGGGGTGCTCACCAGCGAACGAGGGCACATCGGCACGAGCGTCATCGGTCTGGAACGACGGTTGGAGGCGATGTCGAAGCTGGCCGTCGGGCGCGATCTCGACGCCATCGAACGCCAACGCCTTGCCGGGCTGGTGTCGAGAGGCAGCGCGTACAAGGCGATGGCGCAACGTCAGGGGCCGATCGCCTCGACGGCAGCCAGCCTAATGAAGCTGGGCATCACGGAGATGATGTTCGAGACCGCGATGATGCGCGCCGATCTCGCCGGACCCAACTCGATGGTCGACGGTCCGGAAGCCTTCGGCATGTTGCAGGCGCCAGGCGGGCGCATCGCGGGCGGCACCAGTCAGGTCCAGCGAAATATCATCGGGGAACGCTTGCTCGGCCTGCCGAGAGAACCGAAGGAATGACGAAGATGAGCTTCCAACACGAGCCCTCGTCCACCAACGACAAGTTCGATCACCATCAGTCGCCCGGCGACGGTCACGACGGCCCGAGCCCGCGGCTGATCGCGGCCGCAGTCGTGGCCGCGGTGATCGTCATCTTCATCGTCGCCAACCACCAGACGGTGAAGATCAGCTTCTGGTTGTTCCAGTGGGAGACGACCGTGCGCTGGTCGATCTTCATCGCCATGCTGCTCGGCGTCGCGCTCGATCGGCTTTTCATCTGGGGCATGCGCCGCCGGGAGGACTCCAAGCGCGACGCGTCGAAGAAGAAGTGGCTCGCACCCCCCTCGAAGGACTGATGATCGTTCCCAGCACCGACGGCGTGGAGATCGCCGTCCACGACCTCGGCGGGCGCGGCCCGACGTTGCTCCTCTCACATGCCACGGGGTTCCACGGCTACTGCTACGAGCCCCTCGCACACGCCCTCGCCGACCGCTTCCACGCGATCGCGTTCGACTTTCGCGGCCATGGCGACACACCGCGCCCCGATGGCGCAGTCGACTGGAACCGCTACGCGGACGACGCAGAGGTAATGGCCGTGTGGGCGGTCGAGCAGCAGGGCGGCCGGCCGATCGACGCGTTCGGTCACTCGATGGGCGGCGCGTGCCTCCTCATGGCCGCCCACCGCCGCCCGACCCTGTTCCGTCGCCTCGTGCTGTTCGAACCGATCGTGATGCCACCGGATTCGGCGTTCCCGTCGGACCCCGAGGCCAACCCGATGGTGATCGCGGCACGACGCAGGCGGGCGAGGTTCGCGTCCTACCAGGCGGTGATCGACAACTACTCTTCCAAGCCGCCCCTCGCCGGCTTCACGCGGGAGGCGATGCAGGCCTACGTCCGGCACGGCTTCGCTCCCGACGATGACGGCGTGCACCTGAAGTGCCGGCCCGACACCGAGGCCGAGACGTTCGCGATGAGTCGCGGCCACGACACCTGGGACCGACTTCCCGAGATCGACACCGAGGTGCTGGTGCTGAGTGGTCGGGTCGAGGAGATGCAGCCGTCGCGAGTGGCCGCGGGTGTGGCCGATCGGCTGCCGAACGGCCGCTACCTCCAACTCGACGAGCTCGACCACTTCGGCCCGATGACCCACCCCCACCTGGTCGCTGACATCATCGCCGAGTTGCTCACGCCCTGACGCCTCCTGGCCCTGACCTCACCAGCAAGGACCTCACCAGCAAGGACCTCACCAGCAAGGACCTCACCAACAAGGACCTCACCAACAAGGACCTCACCAACAAGGACCTCACCAGCAAGGACCTCACCAGCAAGGACCCCCCCTCAGGTCACGCCGCGCTCGCACCTTTCATCTGAGGCTGCATCGTTCCAAAAGGGCTTCTGGGTGGAAATCGTCTCGGAAGCCGACACCACGATGGCCCGCTTGCGCAGACAACTGGGCGCAATTCGTCGCGACGGCGTGGTGGTACGAGTCGCCGGGCGAGGGCGCGGTCGAGCGAGATGTCGCCGAGTTGGAGATCGTGACCAACTGAGTCCGGACGCGCAACTGTCGCGCACCCCTTCTCTACGATGCAGGTATGTACCCGGTACCCACCAGCCTGTCGCCGAGCCGGGTCGAGTCGTTCCTCTCGTGTCCGATGGCGTTCCGGTTCTCCAGCATCCAAAAGTTGCCCGAGCCGCCCACGGTCCACACCACGAAGGGCTCCCTCGTGCACCGGGCGCTCGAGATCCTGTTCATGCGACCGAACGCCGAGCGTTCCCTCGCCGCTGGTGAGGTCGCGTTCCAACAGGCTGTCGCCGAGTTCCGGGTCGACCCGGAGTTCACGCTCCTCGGCCTCGACGAGGCGCAGGCAGCGGCTTTCTTCGCCGACGGGTGGAGCCTCACCGAGGCCTACTTCGCGATGGAGGACCCTGCGTCGGTTCGCGACATCGGGCTCGAACTGCGACTCGAAGCGCAACTCGGGTCGCTCACCCTGCGCGGCATCATCGATCGTCTGGAGCTCGATGCCGAGGGCCGGCTGGTGGTCACCGATTACAAGACCGGCCGCTCCCCCGGGCTGAACTACGAGCAGAGCCGGCTCGCCGGCGTGCACTTCTACTCGTACCTGTGCCAGGAGGTGCTCGGGCAGCGGCCGGCCGCCATCCGCCTGATGTACCTTCGAAGTGGCGAGGTCATCACCGCCACACCCTCCGCGCAGTCGGTGAAGTTCCTCACAACGCGCACCACTGCGGTGTGGAAGGCGGTCGAGAAGGCATGCCAGACCGGCGACTTCAAGCCCAAGCAGGGGGCCCTGTGCGCCTCGTGCGCCTTTCAGCCGTGGTGCCCGGCGTTCGGCGGCTCGCCGGAGCTCGCGGCTGTCGAGGCGCCGGTGAGGTTTCGCGCCCTGGAAGTTGCATGAACCTGCTGCAACGGCCGGCAGTGCAGGCGTTCGACGAGTGGGCCGATGGTCTGCTCGAGCACCTGCGGGGCAACATCGTCACCGATCGCATGTTCACCGCGGCCAGCGAGGTGGGCGACTTCAGCCTGATCTGGCACCTGGTCGGAGCCACCAGGGGCCTCACGAGCGAGCATCACGCCAACCAGGCGTTCGTGTTCTCGGCGCTGATCGGTGCGGAGAGCCTGCTGGTCAACCAGGGCATCAAACGACTGTTCCGGCGGATGCGGCCCACCGAGGAGGGCGATTCTCGTTACCCGGTGCGCAAGCCGTCCACCAGCAGCTTTCCCAGCGGGCACGCGTCCGCCGCGTTCTTCGCCGCCACCGTCCTCACCGGGTGGGACGGGTGGGCCTGGGCGCCGCTGTGGTTCGGCATGGGTGGCATCGTCGCCACCAGCCGCGCCTACGTCCGCATCCATCACCCCTCCGACGTCGTGGCCGGCGCGATGGTCGGCGCGGCGCTCGGGGTCGCCGCTCGTGCGCTGCTCGCCGCGATCGCCTGACCCGTCGAGCAGTAGCCTCGCCGGCATGGCCGACCTGCCGCGTTTCGATCGGAAGATGAGCGATGCCGAAGGGCTGATGTGGCGGCTGGAGAAGGACCCCCACCTCAGCTCCACCTTCGCCAACGTCACGATCCTCGATCGAGCGGCGGACTTCGACAACTTTCTGCGGCGGATGGAGCGAACGGTGTACGCCGTACCCCGGCTCCACCAGCGGGTCCAACCCGCGCCGGTGAACCTCACCTCGCCGATGTGGGTCGACGACCCCAACTTCGACCTCCGCTACCACGTGCGCCACGTCTCGCTCCCCAAGCCGGGCACCATGCGGCAACTGCTCGACTACGCGAGCCTCCTCGCCTGCGACTCCTTCGACCGCACCCGCCCGCTGTGGCAGTTCGTGATGGTGGATGGGCTGCGCGGCGGCAAGAGCGCGCTCATCCAGAAGATGCACCACACCATCGTCGACGGCGAGGGAGGCGTGCAGATGTCGCTGCAGTTCCTCGACTTCGACCGCGATTCGCCCGAGCCCGCACCGCTCGACCCCGACCTGATCGCCGCCGCGGAGGAAGCGGTTGCCCGGGAGACGGTGCAGGTCGACCTTTTGCGCGACCTGCTCAACGGCAGCCTGCGAGTGCCGATCACGCTGCTCAAGCAGGTGAAGGACTTCCTCGCCGACCCGGCGGGCATCCCCGACGCGGGCAACGCTGCGGCCGAGACGGTGCGCGGCGTGTTGCAGCAGTTGGGCGACACCGAGGCCGCCCGCTCGCCGTTGTGGAGGAAGCGTTCACTGCACCGCCGGATGGAGATCTTGCGGGCACCGTTCGACGAGACGCGCCACGCGGCGAAACGACTCGGTGGCACGTTGAACACCGCGTTCCTCACCGCCGCCGCCGAGGCAGCCGGCCGCTACCACATCGAGATGGGGACCCCCGTCCAGGAACTGCGCAGCAGCATGGCGATCTCCACCCGAACGAAGGATTCAGGCGCCAACGCGTTCTCACTCGCGCGCATGCTGGTGCCCACCGGCGACATGCCGATCGCCGATCGGTTCGCTGCCATCCAAACGGCCGCCCACCAGGCCCGCGGCTCCAGTGGCGGTGCGTCACTCGATGCGCTCGCCGCATTCGCGGCCACACTGCCCACGAGCGTGATCACCCGCCTCGCCCGCCAGCAGGCACAGACCGTCGACTTCGCCACGAGCAACGTGCGCGGCGCACCCGTGCCGCTCTACGTTGCCGGCGCGCAACTC
>JAYVMH010000217.1:0-3142 GCA_043759015.1 Actinomycetota bacterium | reverse complement strand
GCTCCAGCGCGAGGCCCATCGGTTTGGCAAGCAGACGATCGGGTGGGAGGAGATCACGGCAGCGCCGTTGCACTCCCACACGCTCGTGCAGCACTGGTTGAACCCGGCGACGAGTGCCGCCGCGCCCGACCACGCGAAGTTCGTGCTGTCACCAGCTCGACACACCTACCTCGACATGCGGCACGACGTCGCCGACCCGTTGGGCCGCCGATGGGCGGGCGACATCGATGTCGACGTCGCTTACGAATGGGACCCCGCGGAGCTCCTCCCAGCCGTGGGAGAGGCTCGCATCGCTGGCGTCGAGGCCCCACTCTGGACCGAGAAGGTCCGCACGATCGCCGAGGTCGAACACCTCTGCTTCCCACGACTGCTGTGCTTGGCCGAGGTGGGTTGGACCCCCCAGGCGCACCGCTCGTTCGCCGAGTTCCGTGTTCGTCTCGCCGAACAGACGGATCGACTCGTCAGGCGTGGCGTCCACGCGTACCGGTCGTCGCTCCTCCACGATCGCTGAACCCGCCAGTTGCTCCTCGAGCCACTGCCGGGCGAGTGCGTCGAAGTCGACCGCCGGCGATTCGTCGCTGCCGGCCGCGCTGCCGGCCGGGCTGCTCCTCGATCTGACCTTCTTCGGCCACAGGACGATGGTCACCAACGTGCCGAGTGCGAGGCCGAGCACCAGCGGGCTGCTGCTGATGCCGATGAGTCGGCCGACATGAGGGAGCGATATGACCGGTGAACCGACGATGTCGTGGTTCGTGATCTCGAACACGTCGGGCTCCTTCTTGTTGTCGCCCTGAGTCTCGTAGGTGCCGTTCGGACGGATCGACTTCACGCGGTGGATGATCAACTGCCCAGCGCCCACCTGACCGGCGGGCACGTGGTACACGATGATGTCGCCGACCTTCGGTTTGTTGTCGTCCAACGTGATCACCAGATCGCCGAAGTGGAACGTCGGTTCCATCGAGTGGCCTTCCACCACGATGGGGCGCGTTCGTCCGCCGAGCGACGAGGGCCAGAAGAACGCCACGAGTGCGACCACGAACAGGAGCAGCACCGCGTCGAGCACGTCGTGGGCGCGGTGTCGTCTGCCGTGCGCATGTGCGGCGAGGTGGGTGGACATGACGAACGGCCGATCAGGGAGCGAACGGTTGGGTGACGAGGAAGTTGGTGAAGCGGACCGTGCTGCCGGCGTTCCAGTACAGCCCGGCGCGGGTGCCGGACGAGAGCGTGGTGACCTGTCCGGCGGTGAGGGTGGCGGCGATCTTCGAGACGCCGTCGACCGACACGGTCACCGCCGTGCCGTTGCGGGTCAGGCGCAGCACGGTGCTCGCGGTGAGCGTCGCGGCAACGGACGTGATCGTGGAGATCGTGCCCGCGTTGCTGAGCTGGAGGGTCACGGTGTTGCCGCCGGTGACGATCGCGAGCAGAAACGTTCGAGTGGCGCCCGTGTGATCGACGGCCACCCCGGCGGTGCGGCCGGTCGCGTTGGTGTTGAGGATCGTCGTCTGCGCGGTCATGTTGGTGAGCGAGCCGGTGGCGATCGACGCCGTCGCGTTGGCGGTCGCCGCTCCCAACTGCCCGGCGCTGATCGTCCACGTGCCGACGTGCACCGTCCATGTCGCGGCCCCACACGCGGCAGGGAGCTGTACGGGCCGGCTGACGAGCGCCGTACCCGTGGATGCGGCCTTGGAGAAGTCGTCGCAGCCGGCGACGGCGGGAACCGTCGGCGTCGCCGCCGCCGTGCCGGCGAGCAGCGTCGCGCCCACGACCCCGCCGAGAGAGCTTGCACTGGCGAGAGCGAGCGCGCCGATCGCCACCGTCGCGACGACGGTGGCGATCACGCGGCGAACCCGTACGCGGAGGTTCATGACCTGGGTGTGGACGAATCAGCCCGAGATGATGAGGGCGACGCCGTTGACGAGGTTGGCATCGACCGCCGTGGCGAAGGTCATCGTGAAGGCGTTGGTCGCCACGGTGATGGCGGCCGTCGTCGCGGTGGCGAGACCGGTGGTGCCGTTGCGGAGGGTGACCGATGCGGCCTTGCCGTTGCACAGCGGGTCGACGTTGGTGATGTTCACGCCCGACACTTCGTAGCGCTGCGTCGTGGCGTTGTAGGCGCTGACGTAGTTGATCGTGACGCCGGTCGAGTCGCACGACGCGACCGACACGCTGTCGGCGCCGAGCGATCCTGCCGTGGTGGTGCCGAAACCGGCGGCCGATGCACCGGCCACGCCGGCGATGGACACGCCTGCGAGGAGCGCTATGACCGCTTTGCGGGGGATGTGCATGATGGTGCTGTCCTTTGTGCTTGATTGACCGTCCTAGATGACGGCCCTAATGGTTCGGCACATTCGCTCACTTCTTGAACAGATTTTGACCCTCCTCTCAGATTTTTCTGAGAATCGTGAGATCCTGATATGCCGTGTAGCAAGTTTTCTGTTGCGGTGTAGCATCATTCCATGGCGTTCGATCCGAAGAAGTGGACCCTCAAGACCAACGAGGCCTTCGCCGCGGCCATCGACCAGGCGAAATCGCTGAACAACCCCGAGCTCACCCCCGATCACCTGCTCGCCGCGCTCATGCGCCAGGACGACACGATCGTGCCCCCTGTGCTCGCCAAGCTCGGTCTGGCCTCGCTGATGGTGCGCAACAAGGCCGATGAGGCCGTCGGCAAGCTGCCCAAGGCGTACGGCGGCAGCGAGCCACGCATGAACCGCGAGCTCGACAACGTCACCCAGAACGCGGTGCAGCACCAAAAGGACCTGAAGGACGACTTCCTGTCGGTCGAGCACCTGCTGCTCGCCATGAACGCGCGGCTCGGCATCGGCAGCGAGGAGCTGTTGCAGGCGCTGAAGGAGGTGCGCGGCAGCCACCGTGTCACCAGCCAGAACCCCGAAGACCAGTTCGCGGCGCTGGAGAAGTACGGGCAGGACCTCACCCAGCGCGCCCGCGACGGCAAGATCGACCCGGTCATCGGCCGCGACGACGAGATCCGCCGCGTCATCCAGGTCCTCAGCAGGCGCACCAAGAACAACCCGGTGCTGATCGGCGAGCCCGGGGTCGGCAAGACGGCCATCGTCGAAGGTCTCGCCCGCCGCATCGCCGACGGCGACGTCCCGGAGGGCTTGAAGGACAAGCGTCTGAT
>JAYVMH010000216.1:0-6804 GCA_043759015.1 Actinomycetota bacterium | reverse complement strand
GCAAGCCGTACCTCGACAAGCTGCAGTTCCTGTTCAGCGAAGATCTCGCGACGATGGTCTCGGGTCTCCAGGGCGGCGCGGCCGATGCGATCGTGCAGTTCTCGGTGGTCGGTGGCGATGCCCTCCTGGCCGACAAGAACCTCACCGTCGGCAAGATCCGCGGTGCGGCGCACCGCCAGATCTGGATGAACACCCGTGAGGGCGACTTCAAGGACAAGCGGATCCGTCAGGCAGTTGCGCTCGGTCTCGATCGTCAGGCGCTCATCGACACCGTGCTCAAGGGCTTGGGCGACATCGGCAACGATCACCCGATCTCTCCGATCTACCCCTTCTTCGACTCCGGCCAAGCCCAACGCAAGCGCGACGTCGCGAAGGCCAAGCAGCTCCTCAGCGATGCGGGCAAGGCCGGCTTCGCCGCCACGATGTACTTCCCGAACCTGCAGGAGATCCCGCAGCTCGCGCAGATCGTCCAGAGCCAGCTCAAGGAGATCGGCATGAACGTCACGCTCCAGCAGGAGAAGGACGTGGACGGCGAGGAGTGGTGCAAGGTGTACGACTCCAAGGTCGAGCCCGCAGGCTGTGACGGCGGCAAGGACTTCGGCATCGTCGACTACGGCCCCCGAGGGGTGCCCGACGTGTACCTCGTGAAGGCGTACGCCACCGGCGAGTGGAACTCCGCGCACTACATCAGCGAGCCGTTCCGTGCGGCGGTGAAGTCGTACCAGTCGTCGCTCGACCTCGCCGGTCAGAAGAAGGCGATCTCCGACATCCAGAAGATCGCCAACGAGGACGTGCCGTACGCGATCCCGTACTTCTACAACAGCCTGTACGCGAGCTCGAACAAGGTCGGCGGCATCGTGGCCACCGGACTGGGTCACTTCTACTGCGGCAAGGCCGGCTTCACGGCCTGAGCCACGCCCACGTTCAGCTCGTCTGGCCTGTGGCGACCCACACCTCGTGGGGCCGTCACAGGCCAGTCGGCTAGTTGCCCTCTCAGTTGCCCTCATACGGATTCGAACGAACCCATGAAGGAGGCCCGATGGGCCGGTATCTGCTCCGCCGCCTGGGGTCGGCGGTGGTCACGCTCTGGTTGTTGTCGACGATCGTGTTCTTGATCGTCAACGTGCTGCCGGGCAACGTCGGCCGCAAGGTGCTCGGACCGTTCGCCGACGAGAAGGACGTGGTGCGGTTGAACCACATCCTCGGCACGGATCGGCCGCTGCTCCGGCAGTACTTCTCGTCGTTGCGGAGACTCTTCACGCTCAGCTTCGGACACTCCTACCAGACCGACCGGGTCGTCACGAAGATGCTGTATCCGGCGTTGGTCCGCTCCGGCAAGCTCGCGCTGCTCGCCTTCGTCATCACCATCCCGATCTCGATCGCGGCGGGCATCTTCACCGCCCGCCGCCAGGACAAGCCGGCCGATCGGTTGATCGTCACCGCCGGAATCGCCAGTTCGTCGATCCCCGAGTTCGTCACCGCCGCGGTGCTGATGTCGATCTTCTGCGTCACCTGGAAGCTCGGGTTCGTCTTCGCCGACCCTCCCGACGGCGCCGGCATCTTCACCCAGATCCACTACCTGCTGTTGCCCGCGCTGGCCATGGTGGTCGCGTACTTCGGTTACATCGCCCGCATGTCGAGAGCCGGCGTGATCAACGGACTCCAGGCCGACTACGCACGAACCGCGACGATGAAGGGCCTGTCGAAGGGCGAGGTGATGCGCAAGCACATCCTGCGCAACGCGCTGGCCCCCACGATCACGGTGATCAGCGTGCAGATCGGCTACCTCTTCGGCGGGATCATCGGTGTCGAGCGTGTGTTCAACTACCACGGCATCGGATCGCTGATGCTCGACGCGGTCGTGCACCGCGACATCCCGGTGCTTCAGGCGGCGGTGCTCGTCGTCGGCCTCATCTACATGGTCTCCACGCTCCTGGCCGACCTGTTGATCGCCTTCCTCAACCCTCGGGTGCGTCTGGAGAGGACGACATGAGCGACTCACGAGAACTCACCCCGCGGCCGGAGGAGACCATCTCGACGCCCGGCGCCGACGTGCGTGTGCCCACGCCGGCGGAGATCCAGTTGAATGGGACCGCGCAGGTCAGCGAACGCCAGCAGGCTCGGCGCGAGAACTGGCGCCTCATCCGCCGCCGACCGGCGTTCGTCATCGGGGTGTTCATCGTCGCGTTCTGGGTCGTGTGCGCGGTGCTCGGCAAGCAGATCGCGCCGCACAACGCGCTCGACTTCCGCGCGATCCCGCACCTCGCACCGACCGGCAAGTACCCGTTCGGGACCGACAACCAGGGCCGCGACGTGCTCTCCCGGGTCATCGTCGGCGCTCGCGACGTGATCAAGGTGGCACCCGTGGCGGCCCTGCTGGGCGTCGTCTTCGGTGTCCTCGTGGGAATGGTGATGGGCTACTTCGGTGGCTGGCTCGACCAGGTGCTCGGCCGCATCGTGGAGGCGTTCCTCGCGCTGCCAGTCGTACTCGTCGCGTTGCTCGCGATCACCACCTTGGGCAGCAGTACGTGGGTGGTGATCGGCGTCATCTCCGGCCTGTTCACCCCGATCGTTGCTCGCACGGTGCGGTCGGCGGTGATCGCCGAACGCGACCTCGACTACGTCACCTCCGCCAGCCTGCGCGGCGAGTCGTCGATGTTCGTGATGTTCCGGGAGATCCTGCCCAACGTGTCGGGGCCGATCATCGTCGAGCTCACCGTCCGCATCGGTTACGCCGTGTTCACCGTGGCCACCTTGTCGTTCCTCGGGGCCGGCCCCCAGCCACCTTCTCCCGACTGGGGTGTGCAGGTGAGCGACGGCTTCCGGGTGATCAGCGCCGGCATCTGGTGGACGACCTTCTTCCCCGCGTTCGCGATCGCCAGCCTGGTCATCGCGGTCAACCTGATCGCCGACTCCGTCCAATCGGTGCTGGAGGCATCATGAGCTCCACGAGGCTACCCACCACGACCGCCGCGCTGTCGGTCGAGGATCTCGAGGTCGTGTACACCGTCCGTGGCGTCGATCGTGCGGTGCTGCGTGGCGTCTCGTTCGAGATCGCTCCCGGCGAGGCGTACGGCCTCGTCGGCGAGAGCGGGTGCGGCAAGTCCACCACGGCCTACGCCTGCCTGCGCTACCTGCCCCGCAACGGCAAGATCGTCGGCGGACGAGTGCTCGTGGCCGGCAGCGACGTCACCGGGATGAGCACGCAGGAGCTGCAGCAGTTTCGCGCCACCGAGGCGTCGATGGTGTACCAGGACCCGGCGCAGGCGATGAACCCGTCGTTGAAGATCGGGCGTCAGCTGATAGAGAGCTTCACGCTGCTCGGGCAGTCCAAGGCCGACGCCGAGCGTTCTGCGCTCGAGGCGCTTCACCGCGTTCGCATCGCCGACCCGACCCGCGTGTTGGATCGCTACCCGTTCCAACTGTCGGGCGGCATGCAGCAGCGCGTCGTGATCGCGATGGCGCTGGCGTGCGATCCGAAGCTGCTCGTGCTCGACGAGCCGACCACTGGCCTCGACGCCACGGTGGAGGCCGAAGTGCTCGACCTCGTGCGCACGTTGCGTCAGGAGAGCGGTGCGGCAGTGCTGATGATCGCCCATAACCTCGGGATCATCCGTTCGCTGTGCGATCGCGTCGGTGTGATGTACGCGGGTCGCATCGTCGAGGAAGGCCCCAGTCACGAAGTTTTCGACGACCCGCAGCACCCGTACACCGTCGGCCTTCTGCGGTCGTTGCCTCGTCATGGGGTGCGCAAGACCGAGCGCGCGCTCGCCACCATTCCCGGCATCCTGCCGCTCATCGGCAGCGACCTACCGACGTGCGTGTTCCTCGATCGCTGCCCGCTGGCCGACGAGAAGTGCCAGACCGAGGTGCCGCCCGAGGTCCCTGTCGGTACGGCCGGTCTGCGGTTCACCCGGTGCCACCACCCCGACAAGATCACAGAGCTCGTGGAGGAGCCGCCGGATGTGCCCGTCGGCATCCTCGCACCCGCCGAGGGGAATCCCGAAGTCCTCGAGCTCACCCACGTCTCCAAGACGTTTCGCCAGCGCAGCGTCAACGTGCCCGCGCTCGTCGACGTCGATCTGCAACTGGCAGAGGGAGAGACGCTCGGCATCGTCGGCGAGTCCGGCTCCGGCAAGTCGACCCTTGCAAAGACGATCCTGGGCATCGAATCCGCCGACAGCGGCGGGGCGGTGGCCCTCGACGGGCACCAGGTTGCACCGAACACCACGGGACGTAGCACCGCCGACAAGCGGGCGATGCAGATGGTGTTCCAGAACCCCGACTCCGCACTCAACCGCAGTTGGTCGGTCCGGCGGATCCTGATGCGCAGCGTGGAGAAGCTCACCGGCATCAAGGGTGAGGACGCGAACGCCCGCGTCGAGGCGCTCGCCGCCCACCTCCGCCTCACGCCGCGTCACCTCGACCTCAAGCCGCGTCAGCTCTCGGGTGGCTTGAAGCAGCGTGTCGCGATTGCCCGCGCCTTCGCCGGCGACCCGCGCATCGTGGTGTGCGACGAGCCGACGAGCGCGCTCGACGTCTCCGTGCAGGCGGCGATCCTCAACCTGCTCGCCGATCTGCAGAGCGAGGAGCGCACCAGCTACGTCTTCATCACCCACGACATGGGCGTGGTGCGCTACCTCGCCGACCGCATCGCCGTGATGTACCTCGGTCGCATCCAGGAGGTCGGGCCCACCGACGATGTGTTCAACGGCCCGAACCATCCGTACACCGAGGCGCTGCTGTCGGCCATCCCGAGTGTCGACGGCGAGCCGACATCGCGCATCCGGCTCGACGGGGAGATCCCGTCACCGGCCTACCCGCCGTCGGGCTGCGTGTTCCATCCGAGGTGCCCGCGGGTGATCGCCGGCGTCTGCGAGGTCACCGAGCCGCCCCTGCGCGAGGTCGCTCCCGGCCATGCGATGCGCTGCCACATCCCCATCGAAGAACTCGCCCAGCTCCAGCGCAAACCCGCGTAGGGCCTCGCGAGGTGGTCGGGCGCGGAACCAGGACAGCGTCAGGAGCGCATGCGCTTGCCCTCGGGGTCGAGCACCGGGTCGGGCTGCAGCGTTGCCGGACGCCTGCGGCCGATGATCTCGATCTCGAAGCCCGAGGTCTGTTCGGTCAACTCGGTGGGGACGTAGCCGAGCGCGAGCGATGCGCCCGAGTAGTGGGCGTAGCCGCCTGACGTGATCCACCCGACGACCGCACCGTTGTGGAACACCGGCTCGTCGCCGATCACGTCGGCCGGGCGTTCGGGGTCGACGTCCACCTCGAACATCACGAGCTTGCGCTTCGGGCCGCCGGCAGCGATCTCGGCCTCGACGGCCTCCCGGCCGATGAAGTCGTGATCGAACTTCAGCGAACGATCCATGCCTGCTTCGAGCGGGGTGTAGATCGGACGGTACTCGCGGTACCAGGTGCCGAAGTTCTTCTCCAGGCGCATCGTGATCAGCGCGCGGAACCCGAAGAGGCGCATGTCGAACTCGCACCCTGCCTCCCAGATCAGGTCGAACAGGTATCGCTGATGCTCGGGCCGCATCCAGATCTCGTAGCCGAGGTCGCCCGTGTAGGTCATGCGCGACAACCACACCGGGGCCATGCCGAGGTCCACCTTGCGGAACGCCATGAAGGGGAAGTCCTTCGACGCCAGCGACGTGTCGGTCAGCTTCGCCAGCACGTCGCGCGACCGTGGACCGGCCACGGTGAGACCGACCATCGACAGTGCGAGCACCTCGAAGCGGATCGGTGAGCCCTCCGGCAGGTGGGCGAGGAACCATCGGGGATGGTGGACCTCGGCCGCCTGTGATCCGAACAGGAAGAACTCGTCGTCGCCGATGCGCGACACAGAGAACTCTCCCTCGATGCGGCCCTGCGGGTTCAGCATCGCGGTCAGGTTGGTACGACCGATCTTCGGGAGCGAGTTGGTGAACAAGCCCTGCAGCCAGGCAGCGGCACCCGAACCGCTCACCTTGTACTTGGCGAAGTTCGATGCCTCGCTGAGGCCGACGCGTTCGCGCACGGCTCGGCTCTCCTCGGCCACGACGTCGAACGCGTTGGACCGGTAGAACGTCACGTCCTCCTTCGGCTCCGCGCCCGGCTTCTGGAACCACAGCGGATGTTCGAGACCGAACCCGACGCCCCACACCGCGTTGTGGTCGGTGAGCCGATCGTAGATCGGGGTGGTGTGCAACGGCCGAGCGGCGGGCAGCTCCTCGTTCGGGAACGTGATGCGGAACCGGCGCGAGTAGTTCTCGCGCACCTTGGCGTTCGTGTAGGCGAGCGTTGCGTAGTCGCCGTACCGAGCCACGTCCATCGCCCAGATGTCGGCGCCTGGATCCCCGTTCACGATCCATTGGGCGAGCGACAGCCCCACCCCACCGCCCTGCGACAACCCGGCCATGACGGCGTTGGCCATCCACATGCCCCTCATGCCCTTGATCGGGCCGACGAGCGGATTGCCGTCGGGGCTGAATGTGAACGGTCCGTTGACGAACTTCTGGATGCCCGCCTTGCCCACCAGCGGGAAGTGCTCGAACGCCCGCTCGAGCTCGGGGGAGATGCGGTCGAGGTCGGGCTCGAGCAGCTGGAACACGAAGTCCCAGGGCGTCTGCTTCTCCGACCACGGACGGTTGTCCTGTTCGTACGTGCCGAGCAGGATGCTGTTGCCTTCCTGACGGGCGTAGATCTCGCCGGCGAAGTCGATCATGTGCGGCAGCTCGCGGCCGCGGGTGGCGTTGTACTCGATCACCTCCGGCATCGGTTCGGTCATCAGGTAGTGGTGCTCCATCGCCAGCACCGGCA
>JAYVMH010000215.1:0-3143 GCA_043759015.1 Actinomycetota bacterium | reverse complement strand
ACATCGTCAGCCCGTCGTGGGCCGTGAGGAAGTTGAGGGTGCGAAGCGCACCGTCGGGACCGAACAGGTCGGGGCTGCCCTGCACTCGTTGGCGCACTGCGCGGACCAGCCCCGGCTCGCCGCGCAGGAACCCGCGCACCTGATCGCGGAACCGGTCGTTCCACTGCAACCACGTGGGCCACGGCCAGCCATGGCCGAGCTGGTACCCACCCATGTCCCACGGCTCGGCGATGCAGGTGACCCCGCGTTGCTGCGCCCACTCGGTGATCCTCGTGACCAACCCGCCGCGGTCGCGGGTGAGTAGCGATGCGAGATCGAAACGAAATCCGTCGACGCCGAGGTCCGCGTACCGGTCGAGGCCCTCGATCACCAGATCCCGGACCCACGGGTGACCGGCGTCGATGTCGTTGCCGCACCCACTGTCGTTGGTCCACCGACCATCGGCCGTGCGCCGGTACACCGACGGGTCGTAGCCGCGGAGCCCCGTACCGCGCAGCATGGGCTCGTCCTCGCCGGTGTGGTTGTACACGACGTCGATCCACACGTGCAGGCCTCGCTGGTGCGCGGCGCTGATGAGCTCGGCCAGCTCCTGCGCTGCCCGCTCGGGCGAGCTCGCATGGTTCCGGTGCACCGCACCCCACACGAGCGGCATGTAACCCCAGTAGTTGTGCCGATCGTCGAAGGGGTGCACCGGCATCAGTTCGATGACGTTGGCTCCCACCGACACCACGTGATCGAGCCGCTCGATGCAACCGAGGTAGCCGCCGCCGAAGCCCTTGACGTGCAGCTCGTACACCACCGGCGGGTCGACGAGCGGGGCACCCTTGGGCTGCACCGGCCACGGTGATCGGACGATGCTGAGTGGCCCGACCGGCGTGATCGTCAGGTCCCAGCAGCTCGGGTCGATCAACGGCGGGCCGTCGTCGACCGTCAGCCAGTACGGCTCGCCGTCGAACGCGTCGAACGCACCGGCCCAGCGACCTTCGATCCCCTCGGCATGAAGGTCGGTCGATGTCGTCTCGGTGTGCACGACCACCCGTCGAGCACCCGGCGCGCTGACCTGAACGTGAACGTGAACCTGAATGTGAACGTGGCGCGGGGCGCGCGAACTTCCTGGACCCATTGGCCTCCAGCATGTCATCCGCATCTAACCTGCACAGCAATGGCCACGTTGCCCACCAACCCCGCCGACGTCTCCGAAGCGCTTTCCGCATACGGCTACATCCCCGACGACGGACTGTCGACCTCGGTGTTCCTCGCCATGGTGCTGCAGCGCCCGCTGCTGCTCGAGGGCGAGGCAGGCGTCGGCAAGACCGAAGTCGCCAAGGTGCTCAGCCGGTGGACCGGTGGGGAACTGATCCGCCTGCAGTGCTACGAGGGCATCGACGTGTCGCAGGCGGTGTACGACTGGGACTACAGCCGCCAGCTGTTGCACCTGCGCGCCGCAGAGGCGACCGGCGAATCGCTCGGCCTCACCACGTCGGCGCTGGAGCAGCAGCTGTACCACGAGCGCTTCCTCCTCAAGCGGGCGCTGCTGCAGGCCATCGACCACCGCAACGAACGGCCGCCGGTGCTGCTGATCGACGAGGTGGATCGCGCCGACGACGAGTTCGAGGCCTACCTGTTGGAGGTGCTGTCGGAGTACCAGGTGACGGTGCCCGAGCTCGGCCGTTTCGCCGCGCTGAAGCCCCCGATCGTAATCCTCACCTCCAATCGCACCCGCGACGTGCACGATGCACTCAAGCGCCGGTGCCTCTACCACTGGGTGGAGCACCCCGACTTCGAGCGCGAGGTCCGCATCGTGCGGATGCGCGTTCCCCAGGCGCTGGATCGCCTCGCCCGCCAGGTGGCCGGTGCCGTCGAGACCCTGCGCGGCCTGAACCTCTACAAGCCACCGGGGGTCGCCGAGACCATCGACTGGGCGCAGGCGTTGGCCGCGATGGGTGTCACCGAGCTCGACGAGCGAACGGTCGTCGCCACGCTCGGCACGGTGCTCAAGTACCGCGAGGACCAGGAGCGCACGCGCCAGCACGGTGTGGCAGAACTGGTGAAGCAGGCCTTCGAGCGGGGCTTCCAGTCGCCTTGAGCACCGCGCTCGCCCCGCACACGCCCGCCGAGCGGATGGCCGTTGCGTTCTCCCGCGTGCTCCGCGGCGCCGGGCTGCGCGTGCCGTTGGGCAGCGTGCTCACGTTCGTCGACGCGCTCGGTCGGCTGCAGCTCACCGAACACGACCAGGTGTACTGGGCCGGACGGGCGACGCTCGTGCGCAACCCGGAGGACGTCGCGCTCTACGACCGGTCGTTCAAGGTGTTCTGGATGGCGGCCAGCGTCGGCGAGCTCCCCGAACCCGACGAACCGTTGCACGTCACGCTGGCGATCGACGACGAAGCCGACGACGACGAGACCGGCAACGACGATTCGGGCGAGCCTCAGGTGAACGACGACCCGCAGATCACGCTGCGCTTCTCCGCGGTGGAGGTCCTTCGCCAGAAGGACTTCGCCAACTACAGCGACGACGAGCTGCGCGACGCGCAGGACCTGATGACCCGACTGCGGTTCATCGGCCCACCCCGTCGGTCGTTCCGCCAACGGCGGTCCAAGCGCGGCCGGCGACCCGACCTCCAGGCGACGCTTCGCTCCGCGTTGCGCACCGGCGGCGAACCGATCACCCGCCACTGGCGCGAACCGGGCGAACGACTGCGCCGCCTCGTCCTGCTCGTGGACGTGAGCGGCTCGATGGAGCCGTACGCCAGAGCGCTGCTGCACTTCGTCCACGCGGCGGTGTCCGGCAGGCAGAAGGTCGAGGCGTTCGCGATCGGCACCCGGCTCACACGCGTGACCCGCGAGCTCAACAGTCGCGACCCCGACAAGGCGCTGTCGCAGGCCAGCACCCGCGTCACCGACTGGAGTGGCGGCACACGACTCGGCGAGTGCCTCCGGCTGTTCAACGATCAGTGGGGCATCCGCGGCATGGCGCGCGGAGCGATCGTCGTGGTGCTCAGCGACGGGTGGGACCGCGGGGATCCGGAGGTGCTGGGCAACGAGATGTTGCGGCTGCACCGCGTCAGCTACCACATCATCTGGGTGAACCCGCTGAAGGTCTCGCCCGGGTACGCGCCGCTGGCCCGTGGGATGGCGGCCGC
>JAYVMH010000214.1:0-6813 GCA_043759015.1 Actinomycetota bacterium | reverse complement strand
ACGGCGCTGCCGTGATCTCCTCCCACCCGATCGTCTGCTTGCCAAACCGATGGGCCTCGCGCTGGAGCAGCTCGATGAACGCGACGTACTCGTCGTGGTCCGTCGCGGCTGCCTCGTCGCCGCCGATGTGCAACCACGGGCCGGGCGTCACTGCGGCGAGGTGGGCCAGCACCTCGGCGACGAACGCGCCGGTCGCCGGCACATCGAGGTGCAGCGAACTGAAGCCGACCCCCTTGCCCGTGTAGCGATCCGTCGCCACGCCGCCTCGGTTCAGCTGTGGCACGGACGCGAGTGCGCCGTTCGTGTGGCCCGGCATGTCGAGCTCCGGAACGATCGTCACGAAGTGGCGTTCGGCGTGGGCGACGATGGAGGCCCAGTCGTCGGTCGAGTACCAACCACCGTCGTCACCCCCGACTGCGGAGCTTCCGCCCACCCGCACCAGCGCGGGCCAGCCGGGCACGTCCAGGCGCCATCCCTGATCGTCGCTGAGGTGAAGGTGCAGTCGGTTGAGCTTGAACTCGGCGATCAGCTCGATGAAGCGGCAGACCTCGGCCGGCCCGAAGAAGTGGCGGGCGACGTCCAACATCGCGCCACGCCATCCGAACCGGGGTGTGTCGACGATGTGCACGCACGGCAGCACCGCAGCGCCGCCGACCGGCGCCAGCTGCTTCATCGTCCGCGAGCCGTTCCACGCGCCGTGTGCCGTTGCGGCGACCACCACCGCGCCGTCGATGCCATCCACACCGATCAGCAGCTCGTAGCCCTCGTCGCCGAGATCGACCCGGTCGGTATCGAGTCGAACCTCGACGTCGTCGAGCGAGGCGAGCACGCAGACGCCCCCCAGCTGCTCGACGTGGCGCGGGTAGGGGACGAGCGGCAGCGCCATGCCGCGAGCGTAGACGGGACGTTCGGCCCTACAGCGGGGCAGGCCCGGCGGAGTAATACCAAGGCAAGACCGTTGCCAGCGCCCCGAACGCGTGGGCCTGCGTGCGGAGCGGTGAGGGCGTCATCGGGGGCGCCCTCACCGCACACTTGTCGTTCTTGCCGACCCCGGTCGGGGTCAGGCGTTCGCCTTGATGCCGTTCATCACGCCGTACATGGCCTGCACGAGGGCGATGGCCACGAAGCCCACGATGAGACCGACCAACACGATCATGAGCGGCTCGAACATCGTGGTGAACTTCTTGATGCGGCTCTCGAGCTCGCGGTCGAAGTACAGGCTGGCGACCTCGAGCTGACTGTCGAGCGTTCCCGTCTCCTCGCCCACCTTGAACATCTGGCGGGCGGCACCCGGGAAGAGCTCGGTGCGGGCCAGCGGCTTGGCGAAACCGCCGCCCTCCATCATCTCCAGCTGCGCTTCCACCAGCCGCTCGCGGTACACGACGTTGCTCGTGGCCTCCGTGGTCGTGCGCATCGCGTCCGGAAGGGGCACGCCGGCCTTCACCATGGCACCGAGGATGCGGCAGAAGCGCTCGAGGATCGAGTACTCCATGATGCCGCGGATGACCGGGATCTTCAGCACCAGATGGTCCTTGAAGTTCCTTCCGGCCGGCGACTTGAACATCCACACCAGGAACCCGATCACCGTCGAGAAGAACGTGAACGGGATGTACCAGAGCGTGCTGAACAGCGTTGCCACGAAGAGGAGCGCGCGGGTAGCGAACGGCAGGTCGGCGTGAAGCTCTTCGAACAGCGGCTTGAACTGGGGCAGCACGTAGCCGGCGAGCACGGCGACCGTGAACACGGCCAGCACCATGACGACGCCTGGGTAGGACAGCGCCGCGACCACTTTCGACCGCGTCTCCAGCTCGCGCTCGAGGTAGCCGGCGAGGTTCTCCAGCGTCTCGTCGAGACGACCGGTGAGCTCGGCCGACGCGAGGATCCCGATGTAGTACATCGGGAACGCCTCGGGGTGCTTCTGCGCCACGCCCGACAGCGTGCCGCCGTTGCGCAGGTCCTCGACCATCTGCGAGATCGTGCGTTGCAACGGGACGTCGGTGGTCTCGTCGCCGATGATCTCCATCGCCTCGGTGAGCGGGATGCCGGCCTTCACGAACACGGCGAGCTGTCGCGTGAAGTGCATCAGCTCCTTCTTCTTCACCTTCTCCTTGGTGAGCTCGAAGGAGAGCCCACCACGCTTCTCCTCGATCTTCACCGGATAGAGGCTCTGGTCGATGAGATGCGCGCGCGCCTCACCGAGTGTGTCGGCCTTGGTGACACCCTCGACGGATGTGCCGTTGGCGTCGATGGCGGCGTAGGCGAACCTGGGCATGATGTGTGGCTCCTAGCTGGCGAAGAGAGTGCGGACGACTTCGGGGATGGTGGTCACGTCGTTCTCGACCAGTGCCATGGCTTCGCGCAGCATCGTGCGCATGCCTTGGGCGACGGCGAGTCGGCGAAGTTCCTCGGTGGTTGCCCAACCGACGATGAGGCGGCGGAGCTCCGGCGTGATGCGCAACAGTTCGTACACGCCGATGCGGTCGCGGTAGCCGGTACCGGCGCAGAAGTTGCAGCCGGCACCCCGGTAGAACGTGGACTTCTCGCTGCCCCCGCTGTGCTGACGGAACACCGCCAACTCGTCGGCCCCAGGGGTGTAGGGCTCCTTGCACGAGTCGCACACGCGACGCAGCAGACGCTGACCGATGACGCCGACCACCGAGGAGGCGATGAGGAAGGCTTCGATGCCCATGTCGAGGAAGCGGTGCAACGCGGCGACGCTGTCGGTGCCGTGGAGCGACGACAGCACCAGGTGACCGGTGAGTGCGGACTGGACGGCGATGCGCGCGGTGTCCGCATCGCGGATCTCGCCGACGAGGATCACGTCGGGGTCCTGACGCAGGATGGCTTTCAGGCCGGTGGCGAACGTGAGACCCGCCTGATCGTTCGTCTGGATCTGGTTGATGCCGGGGAACACGTACTCCACCGGGTCCTCGACGGTGGTGATGTTCTTGCCCGACGAGTTCACCTCCAGCAGCGATGCGTAGAGGGTGGTGGTCTTGCCGGCTCCGGTGGGGCCGGCGCAGATGACCATGCCGAACGGCGAGTGGATCATCTTCGAGTAGTGCAGGTACGTCTCGCGCGGGAAGCCCAACTCGCCGAGACCGATCATCGACCGCGACTTGTCGAGTATTCGCATGACGATCTTCTCGCCGAACACGGTCGCGACGCTGGCGACGCGGACGTCGACTTCCTTGCCGTCGATCACGGTGGAGAACTGACCGTCCTGCGGGCGGCGCTTCTCGACGATGTTCATGCCGCTCATGATCTTCAGCCGGCTGGTGAGCGCGGCGTGCACGCCGTGGGGAAGGCTGAACGTCTCGACCAGATGACCGTCGATGCGGAACCGCACGCGAACGGTGTCGTCGAGCGGTTCGATGTGGATGTCGGACGCGCGGTCGCGCATCGCCTGGCTGACGATGCGGTTCACGAGTTGGATGACCGGTGCCTGATCGTCGAGGCTGATTTCGGCCGCTGCGGCCGCCAGCCTTGCCTGGTCGTCGACGACCTCGAGTGATGCGACCAGTCGGCTGATGTCGGCATCGGCTCGGTACAGGGTGTCGATGAACGTGCGGACGGTGACGGGGTCGGCGATGTAGTACTTCACCGGCCGCTTGGCCTCGGCCTCGATCGCCGCCTTGCGGCCCGGCGAGGGGTCGCTGAGGAGCACGATCAGGACGTCGCCCTCGGCCGCGACGGCGACGGCGCAGTTCTTGCGCACGACGGGCTCGGGCAGCAGACCCTTGATCTCCGCGGCGACCTCGATGCCCTTGGTGTCGACTGCGGGCACCCCGGTTGCGGCGGAAAGGGCGAGCGCCATCTCGGTGCGCCCGACGGCGAACCTGCCCATCACGACGTCGGCGAACGACAGCAGGTCGCCGTTTGCCTGGCCCAGCGCATCGGCCATGTTCTCCGGCGTCAGGTGCCCGCCCTCGACGAGCGTCTGGCCGGCCTTGAGGCATTCCGCGCTGGCTTCGCCCTCGGGGGGTGTCACGCCGTTTTCTTTGCCTTTGAAGAGTGCCATGTTGCCCGTCTCCCGCCAGGGGGACCGTCAGCCGGCGCTCTCGTCAGAACGACGAGAGGCTCGGCTCCGATGTGTTGGTGGAACTGCCGTTCGCGGATTCAAGGTTTTTGCCAGGGGTCAAGGACGTGCTCGGCATGCCCGCCGGTGACGGGCCTTGGGCGCGCGCGCCGGGATCGGTCTTGCGGACGAACTGGTCGGGGTTCAGCTCCACGACGGCGCGCTCGAGCTCTTCCAAGCGCTCCAGCTGCACGGCGGTGCTGACCTCCATCTCGTCGGAGAGGAGGGCTTCGATCTCGGCCATGCGCAGCGTGACCCTGTCGATCTTCTCCTCGGTGATGCCCGCCAACCGGTCGATCTCGATGCGCACGAGCATCGCTTCACCGACGGCGGTGGAGAGCTGATCGTTCACCGCATTGATGGCGTTCTCGTCGACCTTGCTGACCTGCTCGGTCAGAAGGTTCAGGCGATCGTTCGAGTCGTACAGGTTGTTCTCGAGCTCCAGCATGCGCTGGGACAGGGCAGCGATCGCCTCGTCGAACCCGGCGCCGATGCGGCCGATGGTCGCTTCCAGGTGGGCGATCTTGGTGCCGTTCGCCTCGTTGATGCGATCTTCCATCGCGAGCATGCGATCGGTGACCTTGTGCTCGGTGAAGTCGATGCGCTGGGCCATCATCGCCGTGTGCTCGGTGAGTTGGCGTTGCACGTCGGGGCCGACCGCTTCGAGGGTGTTGCGCACGAAGCCAAGTCGTTCTTCGACGGCGGTGGCGAGCGCCTGGTTGCCTTCGTCCATGCGCTGGGCGAGCGCGATGGTGGTGTCGTTGACGTGCTGCACCAGTGCCGACGACTGTTCGTCGAAGCGGCGTGCGGCGCGCTGCAGTTCGTCGATCCGGGCGTGGGCGGCCGCGCTCTGCGCGTCCATCTGATCGCGCAAGCCGGCGACCTCGGCGCTGTCGACACTGCCGTCACCGCTGATCGAGGGCATCTCCAGGATGCGGTTCTCGACCTCCGCGAGGCGTCGTGCCTGGTGCTGGGCGAAGTCGGCCAGGCGATCCTCGAGCGCGGTCTGCAATGCCTTCTGGTAGGCGTCGGTGTTCTGCTGGCCCGCGTCGACCCGCTGGAGCAGCGAGGCGAGCTGCGAGGTGAACTCGACGCGCATCTCCGTCTTTGCCGTCTCGGCGGCTTGGCGAGCCGCTTCGACCTGCTGCGACATGACCGCGGAGTACTGCGTGAGCTGGCGCTCCACGGCTGCCGCGATGGTCGCTGCAAGCACCTCGGTGGTGGACGCGGTGAGCCCCGCGCCCGTACTCGGGGATGCCACCAGAGGGTTCGAACCGGGCATGTTCATTGCCGCCCCTCCACGCTCTCGAGATGCCCCTGCCCGGGGTGCTGCTCCTTCGCCACGCAGTGTTATCGGTTGGTCTTGCCCAATCCTTTACAGAATCGTGCGCGCTACGGTGGACTGGTGCAGGTTCACCTCATCGATGGCACCTACGAGCTCTTCCGCCAACACTTCGGGCAGGTGTCGCGCCACGGCAGTGCTGGGCCGTTCGACGCCACGGTCGGGGTCGTCGCGAGCACGCTGCAGCTCGTGTCGGGCGGCGCTACCCACGTCGGTGTCGCCACCGACCACATCATCGAGAGCTTCCGCAACGACCTCTACGCGGGTTACAAGACCAGCGCGGGGATGGAACCCGTGCTGCTCGCCCAGATCCCCGTGATGGAAGAGGCGCTCGTGGCGTGCGGCTTCACGACGTGGGCGATGGTGGAGTGGGAGGCGGACGATGCCCTGGCTGCGGCCGCGGCCGTCGCCGCCGACGATCCGCGGGTGGAGCGGGTGCTGATCGTGACGCCGGACAAAGATCTCGGTCAGTGCGTTCGCGGCACGCGGGTGGTGCAGTACGACCGGCGCAAGGACGAGATCGTTGACGAGGCGGCGGTGACCGCCAAGTTCGGCGTGCCGCCCGCCTCGATCGCCGACTACCTTGCACTGGTCGGCGATGCCGCCGACGGGTATCCCGGCCTTCCCGGGTGGGGCGCGAAGAGTGCGGCCACCGTGCTGGCCAAGTTCGGTACGATCGAGCAGATCCCTGCCTCCTCCGGCGATTGGGGGCTGCCGGGTCTGCGGGGTGCGGAGAAGCTTGCCGTGACGCTGCGCCAACAGATGGCGGACGCACTGCTGTTCAAGGTGATCGCCACCGTGGCCGTCGACGTGCCCGTCGGCAGCGTGGACGAATGGCAGTGGCGGGGGCCGACGCCCGAGTTCGCGGCCATGGCCGCACAGCTCGGCGCACCCGACCTGGCCGACCGAGCCGCGCGGGTGTACGAGCGCACCCGCTGAGTGAGGTGACGGCCAGGTGGTCTGCGGCACACGAGCGGCACCGTTGAAGGCTGCTACCTCCCGGTCCTGACCTGATTCCCGGACGCCCGTCGCACAGGGCCCGACCGTCACCTCACCCAGCGGGTGCACGGCCCAGGCTAGCGACATTCTTCCGCGGTGCCGCTACCCTGTCCGACCGTCCCGGGAGGGGTGCGAGAGCGGCCGAATCGGCACGCTTGGAAAGCGTGTGAAGGGCAACCTTCCGTGGGTTCGAATCCCACCCCCTCCGCTCATGTCAATGCCGCCCGTGCCGGTCGATCCCCAGGATCCGCTCGATCCGCAGGCTGCGCTCGTTGACGTCACGTCGATGCGACTGGCGCTCGAGGAAGCGGTCGCCGCGCAGGCTCACGACGATGTGCCGATCGGGGCGGTGGTGGTTCGCGACGGCCGGCTGATCGCCCGACGCCACAACGAG
>JAYVMH010000213.1:0-3148 GCA_043759015.1 Actinomycetota bacterium | reverse complement strand
CTGCACGCGCCCGCCTGCGGCTGACCCCTGCACCCGGGATCCGAGTGGGCACTCGCATCGGTGGGGGCTGGGACGCGAAAGAGGCGACCCTTGGGCCGCCTCTCACTCGGTTGGGGTTGTCGAGCGTCGGATCAGGGCTCGATGAAGATGCACTCGCCGGGGCATTCCTCGGCGCTCTCGATGACTGCATCGAGACGGTTGTCGGGGATGTTGGCCATGCCATCGGCACCCTGCGGGTTGCCCTTGGCCGTGGCGTACACCCGGTCGCCCTCCTTGACGTAGGCCAGGCCGTCGTCGAGCAGGGTGAAGACGTCGGGCGCGATCTCCTCACAGAGGCCGTCGCCGGTGCACAGATCCTGATCGATCCAGACCTTCATTTCGCCATCTCTCCTAGTGGTACGGTGTGGTACGGGTCAGACACGGCGAGCATACACAGCCGGTCCTTCGGATATGCAGTCTCGCAGCGGGTGTCGGCCTTCGGTCGGGCGTGTGGTGTTAGGTTCGTCACATGAGTGACGGCGACGTCAACGACCCCAACGACAACGGCGAAACCTTCGCGGTCCTCCAGGCCCAACTGGTGGTCATGCAGGAGGAGATCGCGCAGCTGCGCCGGAAGCTCGTGGATGCTCCCAAGCGTCAGCGGGCACTCGAGGAACGACTGCTCGAGACCAAGGGCCAACTCGCTCACGCCGTCTCCCAGAACGAGAAGCTGAGCTACACCCTGCGCGAGGCGCGCGAGCACATCGCTGCCCTGCGCGACGAAGTCGACAAGCTCAGCCAGCCCCCCGCCGCGTACGGCGTCATCGTCGGCAAGAACGACGACGGCACGGTGGACGTGCTCACCAGCGGGCGCAAGATGCGCGTCAGCCTGCACCCCGACGTCGATCACGATTCGCTCCCTCGCGGCGCCGAGGTCGTACTCAACGAGAGCTTCAACGTGATCCAGGCCCGTCAACCCGAGATCGTCGGCGAGGTGGTGACGATCAAGGAGCTGCTCGACGACGGCGTGCGCGCGCTCGTGGTCGGCCGCGCGGACGAAGAACGGGTCTGCGAGCTGGCCGACGCGTTGCGCGGCGTGCACCTGCGCAGCGGCGACACGATGCGCGTGGACCCGCGCAGCAACATGCTGCTGGAGAAGCTGCCCCGGCCCGAGGTCGAGGATCTGCTGCTCGAAGAGGTGCCCGACATCAGCTACCACGACATCGGCGGCCTCGACACGCAGATCGAGGAGATCGCCGACGCGGTGGAGCTGCCGTTCCTCTACAGCGACCTGTTCGCCGAGCACCAGCTGCCGGCACCCAAGGGCATCCTGCTCTACGGCCCTCCCGGTTGCGGCAAGACGCTCATCGCCAAGGCCGTCGCCAACTCGCTCGCCAAGAAGGTCGCCGAGAAGACTGGCGGCGAGAAGGGCCGCAGCTACTTCATCAACATCAAGGGTCCCGAACTGCTCAACAAATACGTCGGCGAGACCGAGCGGCAGATCCGCCTCGTGTTCCAACGGGCGCGGGAGAAGAGCGAGGAGGGCTGGCCCGTCATCGTGTTCTTCGACGAGATGGATTCCATGTTCCGAACGCGCGGATCCGGCATCAGCAGCGACATGGAGAGCACGATCGTTCCTCAGCTGCTCGCCGAGATCGACGGTGTGGAAGGGCTCCGCAACGTGATCGTCATCGGCGCGACCAACCGCGAGGATCTCATCGATCCGGCCATCCTGCGCCCGGGTCGGCTGGACGTGAAGATCAAGATCGAGCGCCCCACGGCCGCTGCCGCGCAGCAGATCTTCGCCCGCTACCTCACCAACGAGATCCCGATCGCCGCCGGCGCGAGCGTGCCCGAGATGATCGACACGACGGTGCAGGAGATGTACCGCGCAGATGAGGCGAACCAGTTCCTCGAAGTGACGTACCAGAACGGCGACAAGGAGATCCTGTACTACAAGGACTTCGCGTCGGGCGCGATGATCGAGAACATCGTCCGCCGGGCGAAGAAGCTCGCGATCAAGCGGGTGATCGCCGGGGGCGCGCGAGGCGTGTGCCTGCAGGACATGCTGGACTCCATCAAGCAGGAGTACAAGGAGCACGAGGACCTGCCGAACACCACCAACCCCGACGACTGGGCGAAGATCAGCGGCAAGAAGGGCGAGCGCATCGTGTTCATCCGCACGCTGGTCAAAGGTCGCGAGGCCGCCGACCGCGAGGGTGGCCGCGCGATCGAACGGGTCGCAACGGGCCAGTACCTCTGATCCCGACGTCTTGGCTGACGACAGGCGATCGTCCGACCGACGTTAGGGTGCGCCCATGGCCATCGCGAAGGTGTGCGGCGTGGAGACCGAATACGGCATCCTCGTGCGTGGCGCGGACAACAACCCGGTCACGGCCAGCTCGTTGCTCATCAACGCCTACCTCGCCACGAACCAACGCAAGGTGGGGTGGGACTTCAACGACGAGCATCCCGGTAGCGATGCGCGCGGGTTCAGCGTGGACGACCTGCTCGCGCCCGAGGTGGAGACACACCTCGTCAACGCGGTGCTCACCAATGGCGCCCGCTACTACGTGGACCACGCGCACCCAGAGATCAGCACGCCAGAGTGCCTCACAGCGCGTGACGCCCTGCTCTTCGACCGTGCCGCGGAGGAGATCGTTCGCGCCAGCATGACGGCCGCACTCACGATGTTGCCGGCGGGCGCCGAGATCCTGTGCCACAAGAACAACTCCGACGGCAAGGGCAACAGCTACGGCTGTCACGAGAACTACCTCGTCGCCCGCGAGGTGCCGTTCGGACGCATCGTCCATCAGATCACGCCCCACTTCGTCACCCGGCAGGTCGTGATCGGCGCGGGCAAGGTGGGGTGCGAGCTGCCCGGTGTCACTGCCAACGAGGTGCCGTTCCAACTCAGCCAGCGCGCCGACTTCTTCGAGGAGGAGGTGGGCCTGGAGACCACGCTGAAGCGGCCCATCGTGAACACGCGCGACGAGCCGCACTGCGACCCGAACAAGTACCGGCGCCTGCACGTCATCGTCGGCGACGCGAACATGAGCGAGATCGCCACGCTCGTGAAGGTCGGCGCAACCGCGATCATGCTGGCGATGATCGAGGACGACCAGATGGGCGACGACCTCGTGCTCGCCAACCCCGTCGCCGCCATCCG
>JAYVMH010000212.1:0-6826 GCA_043759015.1 Actinomycetota bacterium | reverse complement strand
CGTCCAGCATCCAGAGCCCCGGTTCGGCCTTGGCCTTCACGAGCGCCTTCACGACACGCGCCCCATCTGTGATCCGACCCGGGCGAACGCCCCGACCGCCGCGTCGATGTCGACATCGGTGTGCGCTGCCGACATCTGGGTGCGGATCCGCGCGCCGCCCTGCGGCACGACCGGATACGAGAACGCGATCACGTACAGGCCCTCGGCGAGAAGGCGCTGCGCCATCTCGCCCGCAACCTTGGCATCACCCAACATCACGGGAATGATCGGATGGCCGGCGCCGGCGAGGGTGAAGCCCGCCGCCGTCATCCCGGCGCGGAAACGGCGGGCGTTGCGGTCGAGTTGGCGACGCAGACCGTCGCCCCCCTCCAGCAGATCGAGCACCGAGAGCGTGGTGGCCGCGATCATCGGGGCAAGGCTGTTGCTGAACAGGTACGGGCGCGACCGCTGACGCAGCCAGTCGATCACCTCCCGTCGACCGCTCGTGTACCCACCCGACGCGCCACCCAGCGCCTTGCCCAGCGTGCCGGTGATGATGTCCACGCGTTCCATCACGTCGTGCAGCTCGTGCGTACCTCTTCCGCGCTCGCCGACGAAGCCGACGGCGTGCGAGTCGTCGACCATCACCATTGCGTCGTACCGGTCGGCGAGGTCGCAGATAGCCGACAGGTTGGCGATCACGCCGTCCATCGAGAACACGCCGTCGGTGGCGATCAGCCGATGACGTGCGCCTGACGCGTCGCGCAGGCAATGCTCCAGCTCTGCCATGTCGTTGTTCGCGTAGCGCATCCGCTGGGCGCGGCTGAGCCGGATGCCATCGATGATCGAGGCGTGGTTCAACGAATCGCTGATCACCGCGTCCTGTTCGTCGAGGATGGTCTCGAACAGACCCCCGTTGGCGTCGAAGCACGAGCCGTACAGGATGGTGTCCTCCATCCCCAGAAACACCGACAGCCGCGCCTCCAGCTCCTTGTGCACCGACTGCGTGCCGCAGATGAACCGCACCGACGCCATCCCGAACCCGTGTTCCTGCACGGCCGCGGCGGCCGCGGCGACCAGCGCGGGGTGATCGGCGAGTCCGAGGTAGTTGTTGGCGCAGAGGTTCACCACGCGGTGGCCGTCCGCGAGCACGATGTGCGCGGTCTGCGGCGACGCGATCACCCGCTCTTGCTTGAACAGCCCCTGGTCGACGAGGTCGGCCGTGCGTCGCTGCAGGTCGGCCAACAATCCGGTACGCATGTACCGAGAATACGCCATCTTCTGACCGAACCCGGCCCGACGTCGGTGAGTATCGTCCGGCCGATGAACGCATTGCAGATCCAGGCCGAACCCGAGAGCGTCGGAATGTCGAGCGACCGACTCGCTCGCATCGACCGTCACTTCGGCCAGTACATCGAAGACGGTCGACTCCCCGGTTGGCAGATCGTCGTCGCGCGGCATGGCAAGGTCGTGCATCACGCGATCGCCGGCCGTCGGCACATCGAGGCGGACCTCGCGGTCGAGGCGGACACGATCTGGCGCATCTACTCGATGACGAAGCCGCTCACCGCCGTGCTCGCGCTCCAATTGTGGGAGGAGGGCGCCTTCGAGCTCAACGATCCGGTGGCGAAGTACATCCCGTCCTTCGGTCACACGAAGGTGTGGCGCAGTGGCGGCGTGACCCGACCGGTGGTCGAACCACAGATCGACCCGATGCAACTCTGGCACCTGTTCGGGCACACCAGCGGGCTCACCTACGGCTTCATGTACAACCATCCGGTCGACGAGCTGTACCGGCGGGCCGGCATGGAGTGGGGCTTCCCCAACGACACCGACCTTGCCGGCGCATGCGACGTGATCGCCGGTCTACCACTGCTCTTCCAGCCGGGCGCAGAGTGGAGCTACTCGGTGGGGCTCGACGTCTTGGGCCGAGTGCTGGAGGTGGTGTCGGGCCAGGCGTTGGACGAGTTGATGCGTGCACGCCTGCTCAAGCCGCTGGGCATGCACGAAACCACCTGGCACGTGCCGGCAGCACATCACGACCGGGTTGCCCGCCTCTACACCGCACACCCGGCCACCCGCACGGCGGTGCCGATCGACATGATGGGTGATCTCTCGCTACAACCGCCGCAGGTGTTCATGGGCGGCGGCGGCATGCAGAGCACGGCGTACGACTACCAGCGCTTCGTGCAGATGCTCGGGCACGGCGGCGAGCTGGACGGCGTGCGGATCCTGGCACCGCGTACCGTCCGCTACATGGCCAGCAACCACCTGCCGAACAACGTCGACCTCACCGCCTTCGGCCGACCGTTGTTCAGCGAGACGACGTTCGACGGCGTCGGCTTCGGTCTCGGGGTCAGCGTCACGATCGATCCGGTGAAAGGCCGCGTGCCCGGCAACGTCGGCGACTTCGGCTGGGGAGGCGCGGCGAGCACGGCGTTCTGGATCGACCCGGTGGACGATCTGACGGTCACGTTCTTCACCCAGCTGCTGCCGAGCAGCATCCACCCGATCCGCAGCCAGTTGAAGCAGCTCGTCTACCAGAGCCTGGTCGACTGACGCGTTTCTTCACGACTCGGCGGTGACGGCGCCGATGCGGCGCTCTTCCGCCCGACGCGCGGCCTGGGCCCGCGTCGTGCCGACGATCACGCGGATGACGCCGGCAGCGATCGCAACGAAGGTGAGCACCAGCGCAACCACGCGATAGATCGGGTTCCGGGCGTCGGTGCCCGCCAGTGCACCGTGGAGGCTGCTCAGCCACACGGCGGCGTACGAGAAGTAGTGGACGAACTTCCACATGTGCCGCGGGAGGCGGCGCATGATCAGCGACGTGCCCTGCACGATGATCAGCAGATACATCGCCACCACGCCGAGCGCAACGGGCGCGGTCCGCCACGGCGACCCGCCCGGGACGAGGATCTCCTCCCACCCGAAGTGGACGAAGTTGTCGGCCACCAGACCGAACAGGTGCAGGCCGACCAGCACGCAGGCGAGCGAGCTCAGCCAGCGATGCATCGCGAGCATCCACACCGGCCGGTCCATGGGCTTCAGCGCCCTGGTGGTGATCAGCACGCCGAACACGATGCTGGCGACGAGCGCTACGCCGGCGACCATCCCGGTGGCGCGGGCGAACCACCACATCAGTTGCGGGTTCATCACTCCGGCGGTCACGGCACTCAGTATGCGCGATCCCGCGGGTTGAAGTTGTCCCATGCTGCGTTCGTGAACGCCTGCCCGCTCCCGTACACCGCTCGGGCGCCGAGACCGATGTCGTCGAGGCGACCGAACGAGTTGGGCGCGCCCAGCACCATCACCATGGTCGCGTGCACCTCGGCCCACACGGCCTTGGCGGCGAGCACCGTCGCGTGGACCGGGGTGTCGAAGCCCGCGGGCAGCGGCCGGCAGTGCGTCGGGTCGAGCAGGTGATGCGCGCGCACGCCCTCGGGCGTCAGCCACGAGCGACGCAACGCCCCCGTGCTGCCCAGCCCACCACTGCGCATCGGCACCTTCATCGCCTCGGTCTCCGGCAGGAACGCATCGTCCACCCCGACCAACCACACGCCACCGAAAGGCCCCTCCCCGATCACTCGCACGTCGCCGCCCACGGACACCATTGCGCCGGCAGCGTCGTTGGCGATCAGCAGCTCGGCGACGATGTCGGCGGCCATGCCCTTGCCGATGCCACCCGGGTCGATCGCAGTCCCGGGCGGCAGCCGGGCCGTCGACGCGTTGGCATCCACCGTGATGCCGCGGACCGGGCCGCGTGGCTGCACACCGAGGGGAAGGTCCGTGATCGCCGATGAGTCGTGCCAACTGGCGGCGTAACCGAGGGTCACCAGCGGCGCCAGCATGGTCGGGTCGAACGCTCCGTCGGTGATCGTGTAGCCGTGCACCATCGCTTCGAGGAGGTCGAGCGTGTACTGCTCCACCACCACTGGTTCACCCTGCGCAGCGTTCAGCCGGCTGATGTCGCTGTGGGCGCGGAAACGGCTCCAGCACGCCTCGAGGAAGGCAAGCCGATCGCGGGCGAGTGCGAGGTGTCCAGGCGTGCCGTCGACCACCTCCACCTCGACCGCCGACCCCATTGCGCGAAAGGTGTCGCGCAGGACGGTGTCGGTCACGGCGAGGTTCTACTTCGAACTGCGGGTCGTGGTCGCCGGTTTCGGGGAGGTCGTGCGTTTCGTCGACGGCTTCGCCGGCACGGGCACGGGCACGGGCACGGAGATCGTGACCAGCTGCGGCGGCGCCGAACCCGGCTGTACCGGCGCCGGCACCGTCGTGGGCACGGTGACGGGCAGCGTCGCGACCGGTTGGAACAGCTTGGCCGCGATGATCTGGCCGAACTCGAGGCGCTGGGCCTCACGCGCCGACGCCGCCTCGGCGATGTTCGCCGAGTCCGCCATGTACGACACCAGGCCGAGCACCATCGAGGTGCTGACGCCTGCGGTCAGGATCTTGGCTGCTTGAGCGTGAGGGAACTTGTTCCCCCGAGGATTGGGCTGACGCGCTGCGCGGGATCCGGCAGCGTTGCCGTCAGTCATCGCCGCCGCCGCCGCCACCCTTCCCGCTGTTGCTGCTGCCACCGTCGTGCTGCTCCGGGGGCTCTTTCTCCTGCTCGTTGGCGTCGCCATCATGCGACGTCGAGCCAGAACCGACAGTGGAGTTGCTGGTGGTGGGCGTGAGGTCGGTGCTCTCCACCGACGTGACGATCTGGCCGTCGGACAGGGTGGCCTTGAACTCGATCCGTGTCGTGTCGGACTGGAGGATGATCTCCGCGTCCATGTCGTCGCTGTTCTCCGAGCCGACGACGGTCCACCCGGAGGCGGGTGTGACGGACACGATGGTGAGCACACCACCGGCGGTGTCGAGCACGACCGAACCGGCGGTGCCGATCTGGAACGCCGACTGGCTGCTGACGACCGGCGCGAGGACCACCGGCGCGACCTGGGCGAACTTGTTGGTGACCGAGGTGGCCGCCGAGCTGGAAGACTGGTCGGCAACGCTGATCTCGCTGGCGGTGCTCTTGTGCGTGCTCGTGCCCTGCAACACCTGGGTGTTCACGAGCGCGGCGGCCGAACCGGCCACCAGGACACCCGTGAGCGACAGCAAGGTGGTGATGCGAGCTTTCTTCATGGTGATCACGGTAGAAGACATCGGCCCAATACCGTCACCTGCTCGATCCAAGAATTGTCCAAAATTGTCCACCGTGCGACGAGAGACACCGCGTCGGGTCCCCAAGAGGTCAGAATGCACGCCGTGAAGATCCTGCTCGTCGAGGACGACCGCTCCATCGCCAGTTCTGTTGTCGATGGGCTGGAGGCCGCCGGTTTCAGCGTCACCCACGTGGCCACCGGCGCCGGGGCGTTGGCGGCCGACGAGCACGACATGGTGCTGCTGGACCTCGGTCTGCCCGACATGGACGGCCGCGATGTGTGTCGCGAGCTCCGGGCACGCACGAAGGCGCCGATCATCATGCTCACCGCTCGTTCCGAGGAGTTCGACCGAGTGCTCGGGCTGGAGCTCGGTGCGGACGACTACGTCACCAAACCGTTCAGCTTCCGCGAGCTGGTCGCCCGCATCCGCGCCGTCGCACGGCGCACCGTCGAGCCCGGCCAGCCCGACGAACCGGCAGGCCCGCAGTCCATCGGCCCGCTGCGGATCGACCGGCGCACCCGACGCGTGTTCGTCGACGACCAGGAGGTGCAGCTGACCGCGAAGGAGTTCGACCTGCTCGCCTTCCTGGCGGGCGACATCGGCGCCGTGCGCACCCGTACCGAGATCCTGGAGAACGTCTGGGACGCCCACTGGTACGGGCCCACCAAGACGGTGGACGCCCATGTGGCATCGTTGCGCAAGAAGCTCGGAGGGCACGACTGGATCCAAGCGGTCCGCGGCGTCGGCTTCCGCCTGGAGCCACCGGAGTGAAGTGGCGGCTCCTGGCCGCCTTTGCCGGGCTCATCAGCGTGGTGCTCCTGGCTCAAGACATCCCACTGACGACGTACCTGCGCAGGATCGAGGTCGAGCGGCTGATCTCCAGCCTCGAGCGCGACGCGTTCTTGATGGCCGGCAACTCCGAGAACGCACTGCAGACCACTCCTCCAGCCGACCCCGCCGCGGTCACGGATCTGCAGAAGAGCATCAACGACTATGCAGCACGGAACGCCGGCGGCATCGTCGTGGTCACCGATCAGAAGGGATCGTTGATCGCATCCACACAGGCGAGCCACGCGGCCGGCGACGACTTCTCCAACCGAATCGAGATCAAGTCCGCCATCAACGGCGTACCGGCCAGCGGCGAACGCAACTCGAAGACCGCGGGCGGCAACCTGGTCTACGTCGCCGTGCCGGTGCTGCACGGCTCGGACATCATCGGGGCAGTCCGCATCACGTACCCGGCGAAGATCATCGACACGCGGGCCTGGCAGAAGACGCGCGGCCTGCTGTTCGTCGGTGGCATCTCGCTGATCGGGGCCGCCCTTGCCGCGGTCCTCATGGCCAACTACATCACCTCGCCGATCCGACGGCTGCAGCGCAGCACGGAGCGCATCACCGAGGGCGACTTCTCGGAACGTGCGGGTGTGGAGGGCGCTCCGGAGGTGCGCAGCTTCGCCCGCTCGTTCAACTCGATGACCGAACGCGTCTCGCGTCTGCTCGACCAGCAGAAGGCGTTCGCCGGCGATGCCTCGCATCAACTGCGCACACCGCTGACTGCGCTCCGGCTCCAACTCGAACGGGCCGTGGACATGGTGGACGACGACCCGGCCGGGGCGCGGGAGCGGATCGAAGCGGCCAGTGCGGAGACCGAACGACTGCAGCGACTGGTCGAAGGACTGCTGATGATCGCCCG
>JAYVMH010000211.1:0-6834 GCA_043759015.1 Actinomycetota bacterium | reverse complement strand
TGAACTCGCTGCCCTGCACGTTGAACACGACGGCGAGTCTAGGAGTTCCGGCGGGATTCCACCGTGGCATCATTCGGGGCGTGCAGCAACGCTTGCCCTCGTTTCTCGACGACCCGATCGCGTTCGCGCACCGTGGTGCCAGGGCCTACGCGCGGGAGAACACGCTCGAGGCCTTCCGGCTCGCCCTCAAGTTGGGGGTGAACGGCTTGGAAAGCGACGTCTGGGTCACCTCCGACGGCGTGCCGGTGCTCGATCACGATGGCGTGGTCAGGCGTCGCTTCGGTCGGTCCACGCCGATCTCCCAGCTCGCCCGAGCAGCACTGCCGGCCCACATCCCGTCGCTCGCCGAGATGCTCGATGCGTGCGGCACGGCGTTCCACCTGTCGCTGGACGTGCGGAACCGCACTGCGGCGCGTCGCACGGTGGAGGTCGTCAATGACGTCGCACCCGCCATGCTGCCCAGGGTCTGGCTCTGCGCGTCCGAGTGGGAAGCGCTCAAGCCGCTTCGCGACACCGGGGTTCGGCTCGTCGACAGCACGCGGTTGGCGGCAATGAAGGAGGGCCCAGAGCGGCGTGCGGCTACGTTGGCCAGCGAGGGCATCGACGCGGTCAACCTGTATCACACCGACTGGAACGGCGGCCTCGCCACGCTCTTCCACCGCTTCGAACGGGCGACCTTTGCATGGGGGGTGCAGGAGAACCACCTGCTCGAAGATCTTCTCCGAATGGGGATGGACGGCGTGTACAGCGACTACCCCGACCGGATGATCGAGGCCTACACCGTCGCGCTCGGCGCAATCCCGTCCATCAACGAGTGATCCATCAACGATTGGTGACCCAGTTGCGATGGCAAATGGGGTCCGCATGTTGCGGCTTCCGAGACGAAATCGACCCGGAAGCCACTTTGGAACGCTCTGGCCCAGAAGATCCCGGGTCAGAGCCAGCGCCAGTCGCGGCTGGGCCAGATGACGACGAAGGCGCGGCCGAGCAGGTCGTGGTAGTCGACCGGGCCGATGTCGCGGCTGTCCTTGGACCCGCCGCGGTTGTCGCCCATCACGAACACGTGGTCGGCGGGCACGGTGAGCTTGTTCTGGTCGCCACCGCAGGAACTGGCGGTCACCACGGCCGCGTCGAGATACGGCTCGACCAGCTCTTTGCCGTTGATGTACAGCACGCAGTTGCGATATTCGACCTGTTCACCCGACAGGGCGATGACCCGCTTGATGAGGTCGCGCTCGCCGGCGCCCTCGACGGTCTTCAGCACGACCACGTCGCCCCGGTTCGGGTGGTGCATGCGGTAGCTGAGCTTGTTCACCAGCACGCGGTCCGAATCATGCAACGTGGTGTCCATCGAGTGGCCCGACACGGCGAACTGTTGAAGGACGAACGCCCGCACCACCAGTGCGGCGGTGACCGCCACGACGATGACGATGATCCATTCGGTCCAGGCAGAGCCCTTCTTCTTCGTCGGCGACTCGGGAGGTTGCGGATCGGACACTTCGTCCAACTCGCCGGGGAGCATCTGCTCGGTCATCGGGGGCAACGCTACCCGTCGCACCGCACGCGCGGACGGCAGGATCAGAGGGAAGCGATCAGCTTCTCGACGCGTTCGTCGCGGCTGCGGAACGGGTCTTTGCACAAGACGGTGCGCTGCGCCTGGTCGTTGAGCTTCAGGTGCACCCAGTCGACGGTGTAGTCGCGCTTGCGTTCCTTGGCCCGCTTGATGAACTCGCCGCGCAGGCGAGCCCGAGTGGTCTGCGGAGGGATCTCGACCGCAGCCTCGATGTCCGAGTCCAGGCACATCCGCTCGATCAGCCCGCGATCCTGCAACTTGTAGAACGGGCTGCGGTCGCGCGAGATGTCGTGGTACTGCAGGTCGAGAAGTTGCACGCGGGCATGCCCGAGGGGCAGCTCGTGGCGGGCGCGGAACGCTTCCAGCAGCCGGTACTTGATCACCCAATCGACCTCGCGGTCGAGCTTGAGCGGGTCGTTCTCGATGGTGCTGATGCAGTGCTCCCACATCTCGAGCGCCTTCTGCTCCATCGGCGGGAAGCCCTTCGTGTCGGCGTAGCGCAACGCCCTGTCCAGGTACTCGCGCTGGATGTCCAGCGCGCTCACCTCGCGGCCGTTGGCCAGGCGGACCTTGCGGCGACACGTCACGTCGTGGCTGATGTCGCGAATCGCCCGAATTGGGTTCTCCAGCGTCATGTCGCGCAGCACCACACCCGGGTCTTCCAGCATGCGCAACATGCAGGCGGCGGAGCCCACCTTGACGAACGTCGTGTACTCGCTCATGTTGCTGTCGCCGACGATCACGTGCAACCGGCGGTAGCGCTCGGCATCCGCGTGGGGTTCGTCGCGGGTGTTGATGATCGGACGGCTGCGTGTGGTAGCGCTGCTGACGCCTTCCCAGATGTGCTCGGCGCGTTGGGCGATCGAGAACATCGCACCCCGGGCGGTCTGCAGTACCTTGCCCGACCCGGTGTAGATCTGGCGACTGACGAGGAACGGGATCAGCACCTCGGCGTAGTGGCCGAGATCGTCGGTACGGCTCGTGAGGTAGTTCTCGTGGCAGCCGTAGCTGTTGCCGGCGCTGTCGGTGTTGTTCTTGAAGAGGTAGATCGTGCCCCGGATGCCCTCCTCGCGAAGTCGCTGCTCGGCGGACTGCAAGAGCCCTTCGAGGATCCGCTCGCCCGCCTTGTCGTGCACCACGAGGTCGTACAGGCTGTCGCACTCGGGCGTCGCGTATTCGGGATGCGAACCCACATCCAGGTACAGCCGGGCGCCGTTCTGCAGGAACACGTTGCTGCTCCGCCCCCAGCTGACCACCTTGCGGAACAGGTACCGAGCCACCTCGTCGGGACTGAGCCGGCGTTGGCCGCGGAGCGTGCAGGTGACCCCGTACTCGTTCTCGAGTCCGTAGATGCGACGCTCCATGCGCGCACCGTAGCGCAGGAAGTCTGCGATGCGTCGCTACCCCTGGGGGAACTCGGAAGTGAACCGGAGCACGGTGCCGCGAGCTGCCTGAGCCACGTGGGCGATGTCGTCGGGATCCACGACGGCGACCACCGGGTAGCCGCCCGTCGTCGGGTGGGCGGCGAGCATCACGATCGGTTGGCCGTCGGGCGGCACCTGCACCGCGCCCTCCAGCAGTCCCTCCGACGGCAGTTCGTCGCGACGTACCCGACCCAAACCCAAACCGGCAAGCCGAGTACCCACCCTGTTGGTGGCCGCGACCGTGAATGGCGTGGATGTGAGCACATGCCACGCATCGGCGTCGAACCAGTCCAGCCGCGGGCCTGGCCACACCCGAATGGTGGTCCTCGACGGCTGCCGAGGCGCGGCCTCGAGGGCCGCCGCAGTGCCCGGGTCGGGGCCTACCTCAAGGCGATCCGCGTCGACGCCGAGCCCTCCCCGGACGCCCAGGTAGGTTCGCGCCCCGTCCACCAGCCGACCCACCCGGACTTTCGCCCCGGCGGGCAGCACGATCGGGGCTCCCCACCCGACCGGCGGACCGCCGACGACGACGACATCGGCGACGGCGCCCGTGATCGCCACCATCGCCGCGTGCTCGAGGTTGATCGTGGTACCTCCCGACGTCTCGATGCCCGCCGCTCCGGGCGGGTTGCCGAGCAGCCGATTGGCCAATCGGAGCGCCGCTGCGTCGACCGCGCCGCCGCGACCAGCACCGAACGAGGCCCGGCCGAGACGACCTTCGTCGACGACGGATGCGCCGACCCCCCACGCCTCCACCCGGATCATCGGGGCACGAACCTCACGCGAGCACCCGGTGGAAGGGTGGCGGGTGGAACCCGATCGTCGCGCCACATCGCCAGCTCCGTGGTGCCGAGCAGGTGCCAGCCACCCGGGCTCTCCCGCGGATAGATGCCCGTGTACTCGCCGGCGATGGCGACCGAGCCGGCGGGCACGCGCTGACGGGGAGTCGGTCGACGCGGTAGGTGCAGCGCAGCATCGAGCCCGACGAGGTAGCTGAACCCGGGCATGAACCCGCAGAACGCCACCGTGTAAATGGGTGCCGAGTGCACAGCGACGACCTCGGCCACGGATCGGCCGATCGAGCTCGCAACCTCCAGCAGGTCGGGCCCGTCGTAGTGGACCGGTACTTCCACGAGTGGGCCGCGCTGCTCGCTCTCGACGCCGGTCGGCCCGGTGTTCGGCCCAGGGATCGACACGGTGAGGACGTGCGGGTCGAACGAACCGTCGTGCACCACCAGGACCGTGCGCGCGGCCGGGACCACGTCGACCACCTCCGGCCACGCCTCACGACGCCACCGGGCCGCGGCCGACATCACCTCGGAGAGCGTGTCGAACTCCACCAGCACCGCCCGCGGACCGTACGACAGCAGCCTCACGACACGACCCTCACGACACGAACGATCGGGTGGTGAACCCGGCAGCCTTCAACGTCGTCGCGACCGCGCCGAGGATGAGCGGTGCGCCCGGCGTGTCGCTGTGCACGCAGATGCTCTCGACACTCCCCTCGGCCAACTGCAACGCCTGTCGCGCCGCAGCCGCGGGGTCGAGCAACAGCGCATCCGGGCGAGTGCGCGGCACCAGCGTGCCCTCCGGCGTGTAGGCGCGATCGGCGAAACCTTCCGTGACGAAGCGCAACCCGGCACTGCTGCACGCCGTTTGGATCGCGGTGCGGGGCAGGCCGAGAACGGCCAAACCCGGGTCGTACTTGCGCACGGCCTTGGTGACGGCTCGCGCCTGCGCCTCGTGGTGGACGATCGCGTTGTACAGCGCGCCGTGCGGCTTGACGTACCGGATGCGCGTGCCACACAAGCGGGCGAACGCATCGAGCGCGCCGAGCTGGTACACCACTGCATCGCTGAGATCAGCGGCGCTCATGTCCATGAAGCGGCGACCGAAGCCGGCGAGGTCGGGATAGCTCACCTGCGCACCGATCACGCAGCGGTGGGCGACCGACAGCTCGACCGTGCGGCGGATCGTGGCCGGGTCGCCCGCATGGAACCCACAGGCGACGTTCACCGAGCTGAGCAGTGGCACCAGCTCTTCGTCGGGCCCTCCCGGCCAGGCGCCGTAACCCTCACCGACGTCGCTGTTGAGGTCGATGGTCGGCATGGCGGCGGCTCAGGCGCTGAGTGCGGCGGCAACGACGTCGTCGGGCAACCGCTTGAAGCAACGACGACCGTTGCGTCGGGACAGCACCGCCACCTCCAGCTCGGTCGCCGCGAGCGTGCGGTCCGGACCCGACAGCGCCGCTGTTCCGCGCTTGACGGCCTCGTCGAGGGTTTGGTCCTCGGTGAACGACTCGTTCAACCGGCCGTTGATCGCCTCGGCGTCGCCGCCGAGCACGCTGAAGCGCCGTTCGTCCATCACCGTGCCGTCGTACAGGATATGGAACAACTGGTCGCCGTCGCCGGTCAGCCCCACTTCGGCGACGAGGATCTCGACCTCCATCGGCTTCATCTCGTGGGTGAAGATCTGGCCGAGGATCTGCGCGTAATTGTTGGCGAGGCTGCGGGCATCGACGTCGTCGCGGCTGTACTGGAAGCCCTTCAGGTCGGCTGCCCGGACACCGGCCACGCGCAGCTGATCGAACTCGTTGTACTTGCCGACGCCGGCGAACGCGATGCGGTCGTAGATCTCGCTGATCTTGCGCAACGTGTTGCTCGGGTTCTCCGCCACGAGGGCGATGCCGTCGATGTAGCGGACCGCTACCAACGCGCGCCCGCGGGCGATGCCCTTGCGGGCGTAGTCAGCCCGGTCCTTCATGATCTGCTCGGGCGCAACGTAGAACGGCATGCTCATCGCGACCGCACCTCCGCCACGATGCTGTCGAACACTCCGGTGAGCTCCGCGTCGTCGAGACGGGTCCAGCCGTCCGCGGTGATGGTCGCGACCACCGGGTAGATGCCGCGCAACGAGTCGGGCCCGCCGGTGGCCGAATCGGCATCGGCGGCCTCCCAAAGGCCACGGCACGCGAGCGCGACCGCAGCCGCGCGATCGAGCCCGTCGCGCCAGCCGATCTTGATGACCGTGCCGGCGTGCAACATGCCCGAGCCGGTGGCGACGAAGTCGTGCTCCTCGTAGCGGCCGCCGGTGACGTCGTAGGTGAACAGGCGACCCGTCGTGCGGCGCTGGTCGTAGCCGGCGAAGATCGGCACCACCACCATGCCCTGCATCGCTGCGGGCAGGTTGCCGCGCACCATCATCGACAACTGGTTCGCCTTGCCCTCCAGGCTGAGAGAGCTGCCCTCGACCTTCTCGTAGTGCTCGAGCTGCAGTTGGAAGAGCTTGATCATCTCCATCGCCGGCCCTGCCGCGCCGGCGATCGCGACACCGCTGAAGGCGTCGGCCTGCACGACCTTCTCCATCCCGCGATGGCTGATGAGGTTGCCACTCGTGGCCCGACGATCGCCGGCCATCACGACCCCATCGGTGAACCGCAGCGCGACGCACGTGGTGGCGTGGGGCACCGACACCTCACCGGTCGCTTCGAACGCCGGCGCGAGACCGACTCGCTTGAGCAGTTCGGGAAAGCTGGAGCCTGGGTCGGCACCCATCGGGAACAGCGGCATCGACATGGCGACTACTGGCCGCCCTTTTGCACGTAGGACTTCACGAAGTCCTCGGCGTTGGTCTCGAGCACCCCGTCGATCTCGTCGAGCAGGTCGTCCAGCTCGGCCTTCAACTTGTCGCCGCTCTCGGTGACGGGCGGCGCGGTCTCGACCGCTTCTTCCGTTCGGCTCGGCACCGGCTTCTGCTTCTGCGTTCGTTCAGCCATGGACTCCCCCTTACTAGGAACTCGGACCGCCTTGCACGACCGTCATGCCCCCAACCGAGCCA
>JAYVMH010000210.1:0-6840 GCA_043759015.1 Actinomycetota bacterium | reverse complement strand
CGTTGCGCGCCGCCGCCGAGCGCCGCGAGGTGACGGTCGAGTGCCATCAGGGCGATCTCGCCGACCTCGGGTTCGCGACCAGCGCGTCGGTTGAGCTGGTGCTCGCATCGCACTCACTGGGCGCCGTCGACGACCTCCACCGCCTCCTTCGCCAGGTTCACCGAGTGCTCAAACCTGGTTCGCCGTTCGTGGTCGCGATCCAGCACCCGATCGCGGCGATGCTCGGCCCGGACCATGGGGTCCAGTACGCGTACGGCACCACCAGCCTCACCTTCAGCGATCTGTACATGGCGTTCGAACGCAGCAACTTCCGCCTGGACTCGCTCCACGAGTTGAACGATCGCCGCACCCGCGACCCGGTCTCGCCGAGCGTGCTGGTGGTGCGCGCCCGCAAGCAAGGGGTCTGACGCCGGATCAGGTGAGCGAGTACTCGCTCTCGATCAGCTCAGCCGGCCGCGGTCGACCGAACAGGTAGCCCTGGCCTCGATCGCACCCGATCTCTCGCAGGCGCGACAGCTGCAGCGGGGTCTCCACGCCTTCGGCGACCACCTGCAGCCCGAGCGAGTGCCCGAGCTTCACCACCGCCTCGACGATCGTCGAGTCCTCGGCGTCGATGCCCAGCCCGTTGACGAACGATCGATCGACCTTGATCGCCTCCACCGGGAAGCGCTTCAGGTAGGTGAGCGACGAGTAGCCGGTGCCGAAATCGTCCACCGACAGGTGCAGTCCAAGGCTTCGCAGCTCGCGGAGCGCGATGGTCGCAGCCTTCACGTCGGACATCAGGGCGGTCTCGGTCAGCTCCAGCCACAGCGCGCCGGCCGACACGCCGGCTTGTGCCAGGGCCTCGCTGACGCTCTCCACCAGATGTGCATCGGTGAGTTGACGGACGCTGAGGTTCACGGACAACGACAGGTCGCTGAACCGCTGCGTGCTGTTGCACCACTGGCCGAGCTGGACGAGCGACGTGCGCAGCACGGTCGCCCCGAGCTCGCCGATGAGGCCCGTCTCCTCCGCCATCGGCAGGAACTGCTCCGGTCCGAGCAAGCCGCGGTCCGGGTGCCGCCACCGCGCGAGCACCTCGAAGCCCATCAGATGGCCGTTGTTCAGCTGCACAATCGGTTGGTAGTACGGCACGATCTCGCCACGTTCGAGGCCGCGACGTAGCTCATTGGTCGTGCGCAGCGTCAGCACCGACGCGTTGTGGCTGTCCGGCGAGAACACCTCCACGCAGTCGCGCCCGCGTGCCTTGGCGCGATACATCGCTGCGTCGGAATCGCGCAGCATGTCGCTCGTGGTGACACCTTCGCGGTCAGACACCGTGATCCCGATGCTGGCTGTGACGAACAGTTCGACACCGTCGATCAGCAACGGCTTCGCGATCTCTGCGCGGAGGCGCTCGGCGACATCGAACGGGTCGTAGCTGCCGCTGACGTCGCGGAGCATGACGATGAACTCGTCGCCACCGAAGCGGCCCAGCAGGTCGCGGTCGCGAACGACCGTGCGCAGGCGGTCGCTCATCGCCCGCAGCAACTGGTCGCCGGCGTCGTGGCCGAGGCTGTCGTTGATCACCTTGAAGTTGTCGATGTCGATGAACAGCACGGCGATCGAACCCGGCTCGGCGGACTCGATGTGCGCGCCGAGGCGCTCCAGGAAACGGAACCGGTTCGGAAGGCCGGTGAGCCCGTCGTGCGTGGCCGCCCACTCCATCCGTTCCGCGGTGTGCCGTTGCTCGGTGATGTCCTCGATGTGGGCGATCGCCATGCTGTCGCCCTCGCCGTCGTCCATCACCGACACGAACGTTCGTGCCCATACCGTCTCGCCATCGCCACGAAGGAAACGCTGCTCGAACCGGTAGCGCTCGTTGTCGTTCATCGAGGCCTGATGGAGCATCGCCGTGTTGCGTTCGCGTTCGAGCGGATGGCTGATGTCGTCGAGCGTCGCCCCGATGAGATCGAGGCGCGGGCGGGCGAGCATGTGCACGAGCGTCTCGTTGACGTCGATGAGGGCGCCGTCGCGCACCGAGAGCAGGGCCATGCCGGTCGGGGCGTTGTGGAACGCCAGGCGAAATCGCTCCCGGGCGCGATCGAAGCGCCGGGCCTCGGCGACCTTCTGGGTGACGTCGCGCAACGCCACCACGAATCGGTCCGGGTTGCGCACCGGCACGTTGGCGTCGGCTTCGAGCAGCACCTCGCCCCCGTCGGGCAGATCGAACCGGAACGTCGGCGGGACCATCGGCGCGCCGGCATGTATGTCCCTCCAGAGCTGCATGATCATCCGTCGATCTCCCTCACGGAACAGGTCGACGAAGTAACGGCTGAGCAGATCGTCACGCGTGCGACCGGTGAGCATCAGCACATGGGCGTTCGCCTCTCGGATCCGACCGTCGCGGCCGAGCACCACCACCGCCTCCGGCAGGTCGTCGAGTAGTTCGCGCAGTTCCTCGTGGGCGCGCCCGAGCTCGACGATCTTCTCGTTCAGCTGGTCCGCCCACTTCGTGGACTGACGGAAGGCACCGACGTGCTCGGCGCCGAACATCAACCCGGTGAGGAGGCCGATCACCGTGGTTGCCACGGTCGCAGGACGGTTGTGCAGCACGTAGTTCCACGTCGCCACCCACAGCGCCGCGGTGACGCACGCGTTGACCACGAACAGGCGGGTGAGCGTCGGACGGCGGGCAACGATGCGCGCGCCGGCCGGCAGCGTGGATGCCAACATCACGCCCCCGAGCCCGAGGATCCACATCGGGGCCGAGACCGCCAAGGAGCTGGCCGAGGCGACGCCTCCGTTCGCGCTGTCGGCCACGTCGCCGACGACGAGGAACACCATCGCGAGGAACCAGGTCAGTCGAGCGGGCGAACGATCGACGAGCAACAGCAGGAGCAGCACGGACGCGACGAAGATGTCGAGCGCGGGCAGCACCACGATGACGACTTGGTTCACGAGCGTCAGCCGCGACGGGTCGCCGACCGACGGGGCGATCACCGTGTCCCAGACCACGAACGTGACAGCCAGTGTCATCATCGCCGAATCGAGGAGGTGGACGATCCCGTTCGTCAGGTCGGACCGCACGAGATGACGTACGAGGTAGACGATCAGCGCCAACGACCAGATCATCAGCCAGACGTCGGCCGGCGACGGAGAGGAGGAGTCGAGTCGCGGCATGATCCGCAGGCCGAGCACCACCTGGGCAAGCACCATCGCGCCGAAGGCTGCGACGAGGAGCGGCCACGTGTCGGGTTCGGCCCGCGATCGCATCCAGGACACGGAGACGCCGATCAGGGCGATGGCGAGCAGCGTGAGATGCGTCCACCGATCCCACTCCCGAACGCTCTCGACCCCCGTCGCCCATGCCACGAGGAGCATGAACACGGCGATCGCGAGCCAGATGCCGCTGACCCGGGCACCGAGCGCGAGCGAGCGGTTCAGCCTGGCCGGGTGCTCCTCGGCAACCTGTTCGCGCAGTTCTCGACTCACCTGACCAGCCGCCCGTCCCGGTGCTTCACTCCCGTCGGTCGATGGACGGTACAACGTTCAACAATATCACGGAGAGTGCTGAATCCGCCACCATTCGTCCAAACGGTGACGAACTTCCTCGGGTCCCAGCACTCCCTCATCGAGACGGATCTCCAACAGAAGCGCAAGGGCCTTTCCGACCAAAGGTCCGGGACCAATGTCGAGGTACGTCATCACCTGTTCACCATTGAGCTCGGGACGGATGGCCGCCAACTCCTCTTTGGTCGCCAGCTCCGCGATCCGGCCCTCCAGGTCGTCCATCCGTTTCGACAGCTGGAGCGCCTTGCGCTCGTTGCGCGTAGTGCAATCGCAACGGGTCAGGACGTTCAGCTCCTCGAGGAGCGGCCCAGCGTCGCGCACGTACCGCCGCACCGCCGAGTCCGTCCACCCCATCGCATACGTGTGGAAGCGCAGATGCAACGCCACCAGCTCGGTGACCGTCTCGACGTCGTCGTTGCTGTAGCGCAGTGCCTCCATCCGCTTGCGTGTCATCCGCGCGCCGACCGCGTCGTGGTGGTGGAACGTGACTCCCTTGCCCTTCTGGTAGCCGCGGGTGCGTGGCTTGCCCACGTCGTGGAACAGCGCGGCAAGGCGTGTGCGTCGAAAGTCGAACGCCGCACGGGTGGGCGACTGCTCCGTCAGTGGGCGCACGTTCTCCAGCACCGCGAGCGTGTGGGTGAGGACGTCCTTGTGCTGATGGATCGGGTCCTGCTCCAGGCGCATGGCCGGCAGCTCCGGCAGGAACTCGTCGGCCAGGCCGGTGTCGATCGCGAACCAGAGCCCGGCGGTCGGATGCGGGAGTGTGATCAGCTTGTCCAGTTCGTCGCGAATGCGTTCGGCCGACACGATCGAGAGCCGACCGTGCATCGACCGCACGGCCTCCACCAGTTCGGGCGCAGGCGTCGCGTTGAACCTCGCGATGAAACGCGCCGCTCGAAGCATCCGCAGTGGGTCGTCGCTGAAGCTGATTTCGGGCGCGAGCGGCGTGCGCAGCACGCTCGTCGCGAGATCGACAGCACCGCCGAACGGGTCGACGAGCATGGGCTCGTCGCTCGTCAACTCCAGCGCCATCGAGTTGATGGTGAAGTCGCGCCTGGAGAGGTCCGCACCGACCTCGTCACTGAACTCGACGTCGGGTTTGCGGGAGTCGTCGTGGTACGCCTCGGCGCGGTGGGTGGTGATCTCGTAGTCGCGCTCGCCCTTGCGCGCGCCGATCGTGCCGAACTTCTCGCCCTGCGTCCAGACCGCGTCCGCCCAACCGCTGAGCGCCTTCTTGATCGCGTCGGGGCGGGCATCGGTGGTGAAGTCGAAGTCGCCCGCGGACGTGTATGCACCTGCCAGGAGGTCGCGGACGCTTCCTCCGACGAGGTAGAGACGCAACCCGGCCGCACGGAAGCGGTCGGTGAGCGGGGCGAGTTCCTCGAGGACCGGCTGGAACCGGGGAGGGATCACAGCAGCCCTTCGCGGTCCCAGAAGTCGCGAATGTGCCCGACCGCTGCCATCCCCGGTCCGCCCGACGTGGTGGGCTCCAGCGGGGCACCGTCCACCCCCGCCATCTCGCGCAGTACGGTGGCCGAGCAGTTGGCGAGCGCATCGAGGTCGTACCCGCCTTCGAGCATCACCAGCCGGCGGCCGGGCGGAACGAGGCCGAGCACTCGCGCGGTCAGCGGGCCGTAGTCGCCCGCGGCGAGGCCGAGCTCGGTGATCGGATCCGCCCGGTGCGCGTCGAAACCGGCCGACACGATCACCCATGTCGGCGCGAACGATGCGGCGCGGGGCGCGACCAGTTCGTCGAATGAGTAGAGGTAGACGTCGCCGGTGGTGCCCGGCGGGACGGGGATGTTCATCGTGAACCCCTTGCCTTCGTCCTCACCGACCTCGTCGTGGCGGCCCGTACCCGGATAGAGCGGCCACTGGTGGATGCTGACGAACAGCACTCGCGGATCGGCGTAGAAGATGTCGTGGGTGCCGTTGCCGTGGTGGGCATCGAAGTCGAACACCAGCACCCGCTCACCCTGGGCTGCGAGGGTCGCGGCCGCCACCGCCACGTTGTTGACGAAGCAGAACCCCATGGACTCGACGCTGGTGGCGTGATGACCCGGCGGCCGAACGGCGCAGAACGCACTCGCTGCCCGCCCCGCACGCAACTGCTCCACGGCCGTCAGCCCCGCGCCCGCGGCCAGCACCGCTGCCTTCCAGGAGCCGGGGCTTGCGTACGTGTCGGGGTCGAGACGACCACCACCCATCGCACTGATCCCCTCGATGCGATCGAGATATGCGGCCGGGTGCACCAACTCGAGCTCAGCGCGCGTCGCCGGCCGGGGATCCACCGCAATCAACGCCTCGGCCAGCCCGGCCCGCGACGCGCCTTCGAGCACCGCGTTGAGGCGCTCGGGTCGCTCGGGGTGCCGTGGACCGGCAAGGTGGTCCAGGTACGCGGCGTGGGTGGCGAACAGCACGGTCACGTCGGTGACGCTAATCGCACGCCCTGCACGTTCACACTCTGGGGCGCTACCGTCGCGGCGATGATGAACGAGGCCACCCGCCGCACCGTCGGGTACGTCGTGCTCCGCGGCAACGGCCTCGTGTGCCGCGCTCGGCCCTGGCCCACGCAACCGCAGACAGCACAACTGGTGATGTACCAGCAGGTCCGACCGCCGAGCGTCGCCGATCTGAACCGGTGGGCGATCGAGCTCGCCCAGATGGGTTTCCATCGTGTGCGCACGAGTGCGCTCGGCTCGGTGGCCAGTCGGCGCGTCGAGGCGGCCGGCTTCGCGCCGATCCAGGAACTGGCGATGCTCCAGCACGATCGGCCGCACGCCCCGCCCCGCTCTGCACTCGCAACCGGCCGCCTGCTCGTCGATCAGCACGAGCGCGCGGCTGAGGTGGACATCGCGGCGTTCGGTCCCGAGTGGTCGCTCGACACCGAAGCGATCACCGACGTCCGTGCCGCCACGCCCCGACACCGAGCGCGAGCCGCCGGACACGACGGTATGGCGGCGTACGCGATCACTGGTCGCGACAGCCGCCAGGGCTTCCTCCAACGCCTCGCCGTGGAACCCGTCCACCAACGCGAGGGCCTCGGTCTCGCGCTGGTGCAGGACTCACTGCGTTGGCTCGGGCGATGGCGCGTCGATCGCGTGCTGGTCAACACACCGATCACCAACGAGCCGGCGCTCGCCCTGTACGAACGCGCCGGCTTCCGCCGGATGCACGCCCGCCTGCGGGTCTACGAGCGGGTGATCCTTTGAGCCGGCGCGGCACCGAGCACGTCCGTTCGCCCTTCGCGTCGACCGTTCGTCTGGCGGCCGCCGCGACCACGATGCT
>JAYVMH010000209.1:0-6843 GCA_043759015.1 Actinomycetota bacterium | reverse complement strand
CGCCGTTCAAGCGCGATGTGAACACCGTGTTCCAGCACTATGCACTGTTCCCCCACATGACCGTGTCCGAGAACGTCGCCTACGGGTTGCGGCAGAAGGGTGTTCCGAAGTCGCAGGTCGCCACCCGTGTCGCCGAGGCGCTCGACATGGTGAAGATGACCAAGCTCGCCAACCGGAAGCCGCGGCAGATGTCGGGTGGTCAACAGCAGCGTGTTGCCGTTGCCCGGGCACTGGTGAACCGGCCGAGCGTGCTGCTGCTCGACGAGCCGCTGGGCGCCCTGGACCGCAAGCTCCGCGAGGAGATGCAGATCGAGCTGAAGCTGCTGCAGAGCGAACTCGGAATCACGTTCGTCTTTGTCACCCACGACCAGGAGGAGGCGATGAGCATGAGCGATCGCATCGCCATCATGCTCGAAGGCCACATCGAGCAACTGGCCGACCCGGAGACCGTGTACGAGCGGCCCTCCAGCGCGTTCGTCGCGGGCTTCATCGGGCGCAACAACTTCTGGAAGGGCACGGCCACCGCCGACGGCGTGCGTTCCGACGACGGCACCGTGTTCGTCGTCGCCAACCCGGACGAAGAGGTCGCCACCGGCGCCCCGGCGCTGGCCGCCGTGCGCCCCGAGAACTTCCGGCTGGTCACCGTCGACCCCGGCACGTCGATGAACTCCTTCGAGGGGTCCGTCGCCAGCGTGGCGCACTTCGGCGACACGCTGCAGTACGTCGTACGTACCGCGAGCCGCGACGTCCTGGTGCTCACGCCTCGGGCCAATGCTCCTCGTCTCGCCCTCGGCGATGCCGTGTGGTGCACCTTCACCCCCAACGACGTGTATTCCTTCTCGGCCCGTCAGGCCGACCTGGTGATGGCAGAGCCTTCGGCCGAAGCCGTCAACTGAACCCAACATCCATCAGCACAACGATCCCGCACGATCCCGCACAGAGGAGTTCCATTCATGGCAAAGTCGCCTGAACCCATCCGCATGCTCGCCCCGGCCAACTTCCGGGAGAAGCTCAGCCGCCGAGCACTCCTGCAGGTCGGCACCGCGTCCGCCGGCCTGGCGATCGTTGCCACCGCGTGTGGCAGCAGCTCGTCCACCGGCTCCGCAGTCACGACCACGGCCGCGCCCGGCGACACCGCCGCGCCCGGCGACACCACCGCCACCACCGCAGCCCCCGGTGGCCTCACCGGCAGCACGTTGCCGAACGCCTCGGGCGACTGGAGCCGAGTCATCAACAAGGCGAGCGGCACGCTGTCGATGTACACCTGGGGCGACTACAACGATCCCGACATCGTCGGATCGCTGGCCGACAAGGAGCTCGGCGTCACGATGAAGGTGGACTACTACACCAGCAACGAGGACCTCATCACCAAGCTGTCGTCGTCGAACGGCGCCAGCGGATTCGATGTCGTCGTCCCCACGGGTCCGTACATCCCGCAGATGGTGCAGAAGGGGCTTCTCGAGAAGTTCGACAAGACCAAGCTCCCGAACATGGTCAACGTCGACCCGCTGTACCTCGGCAAGGACTGGGACAAGACCAACGACTACTCGGTCTGCAAGGACTGGGGCACCACCGGCTACATGTGGGACACCACCGTGGTCAGCAAGGACATCACCAGCTGGAAGGAGTTCTTCGATGCCACCGCCGGCGAGGCGAGCGGCAACTGCTCGTGGCTCGACACGTCGGTGAACGTCTGTGGTCCGTACTTCTGGGCGAACGGCATCGACTGGACCACCGAGAAGAAGGAAGACCTCGACGCGTGCGAGGCCTTTCTCGTCGACAAGATGGCGTCGCACATCAAGGCGTTCGACTCGTATCCCTCGACGGCAATGGCTCAGGGCGCGTACGGCCTGTCGATGTTCTGGAACGGTGACGCCCGCCAGGCGTACGTGCGCATCAAAGAAGCGGGCGGCAAGCCGGAGAACTTCAAGTGGGCGATCGGCGCACCCGACACCGAGCTCTGGATGGACAACTACTGCATCGCCAAGGGCGCCCCGAACATCGCGGCAGCCCACGCCTGGATCAACTGGCTGCTCGTGCCTGAGATCAGCATCAAGGACCTGGACTACCACGGCTACAACAGCGGCATGAAGACCATGCCGGCGCTGATCAAGGAGCTGCTGCCCACCTTGGTGAACGGCAACATGATCTTCTTCACCGATGAGCAGGTGAAGCACATGAGCACGGGCACGGTGAACTCCGCGCAGGATCGCCTCGCCGACATCTACAACAAGGTCAAGGCCAAGGCCGCCGGCTGATCGTGGCCGCAACGCTCCCTCCTGACGCCAAGAGGAGGTGGCGAGGGCCCCGGTTCGCCCTCGCCATCCCCTCCATGCTCTGGTACGCCGCGTTCTTCGTCGTTCCGATCGCGATCGTCGTGGTCTACTCCTTCGGAACGAAGGACTCCACGCATCGGATCCCCATCGACATGGGGCGCCTCACGTTGCAGAACTACCGCAACGCGTTCAGCGGCACCTTTGCCAAGGTGTTCTGGCGCACGATACGCATCGCTGTGACCGCGACGGGGCTCTGCCTCCTGATCGGTTTCCCCGTCGCGTACTTCCTGGCGTTCAAGGTGAGCGAGAAGTGGCGGGCGCTGCTGCTCGCCGCGGTGGTCATCCCCAGCTTCACGAGCTTCCTCATCCGCACCCTGGCATGGGAGATCCCGCTGGCACCACGTGGATTCCTGTCGCAGTGGCTGCAGAACTGGAACATCATCGACAAGCCGTTGAGCGTGCTCCAGACGTCGTTCGCGGTGCAGCTCGCGATCGTCTACAACTACCTCGGGTTCGTGATCCTCCCGTTGTTCGTGGCGCTCGACCGCATCGATGTGCGGATGCGGGAAGCGAGCAAGGACCTCGGTGCGGGGCGGTGGGCGACGTTCTTCGGCGTCACCCTGCCCCTCGCATGGCCCGGCATTGCCGCGGCGGTGCTGCTGACGTACATCCCGATGGCCGGCGACTACGTCACCGCGACCGTGCTGGGTGGGGCCAAGGGCAACATGCTCGGCGCGTTGATCGCGAGCCAGTTCTCCGGCGCCCAGAACTGGCCCGCCGGCAGCGCGATGGCCGTGATGATGATCCTGGCCATCGTCGTGACGCTGGGCCTCGGAGCGCTCGCGCTCGCGGTCGGACGACGTGGCACCCGCGTGGCTTCGCCGTGGTTCGACGGCATTCGTCGATCGGTGCACTCGCGGCGCATGCGATCCGCTCGTGGTCAGTCGCCCGGCTCCCGTCGGCGGTTCGATCTCGTGCCGATCGGGCTCGGGTTGTGGACGACGCTCGTCCTCGTGTTCATGTTCATCCCGATCGTGCTGGTGTTCATGTACTCGTTCAACGGGGGCGGGTCGCTGATCATCTGGCGAGGCTTCTCCACCCAGTGGTGGGGTCGGCTCTTCGACGGATCCAAGTCGTACAACATGCTCATCACGTTCGCGATCCTCGTCGTCGTCGGCGTGTTGTTGCCCAAGGTGACGCGCGCGATCACCAAGCAACCTCGACCGCTGCTCGAACGGTGGTCCGGTCCGGTGTTCTTCATCATCGCGATCATCTACACCGGAGAAACGACGAACTGGTACCGCGACCTGTTCCGCGATGCGAACATCGGCGATGCGATGCGCAACTCGTTCCTCGCGGCCGTTGGCGCGACCGTCATCGCGGTCGTGATCGGTGGTTTGGCGGGCACGGCACTCGCCCGGCGGCCCGGCAAGTGGACCCTGCTGTTCATGTCGGTCGTGTTCCTGATCCTGGTGACGCCGGAGATCATGGACGCGATCTCGCTCGCCACGTGGTTCCCGAGGCTCACGTGGTCACCGTTCATGAAGGACGTCGGCCCGTTCCGCTTCGGCATCAACCGACTGTGGGCGGGCCAGTCGCTGTACGCCTCGGCCGTCGTCACCTTGATCGTGCGGGCGCGTCTGCAAGGCCTCGACGAGTCGCTCGAGGAAGCCGCCGGCGACCTCGGCGCGCCACCTGCTCGAGCGTTCCGGCAGATCACGCTGCCGCTGATCGCGCCGGCGCTGCTGGCCGGCGCATTGCTGTCGTTCACGCTGTGCATCGACAACACCGTCATCTCGGCCCTGATCACCACCGCGGGTGCATCCACCTTCCCGGTGGCGCTGCTCTCGTCGTTGAAGAGCACGATCAAGCCCTTCTGGGGTGTCGGTGCGATGGTGCTGTTCATGACCACGATGTCCGCGCTCGGATACGTCGGTTACGTGCTGAAGAAGTCGGGCGAGTCGTCGTCGCAGATCGCGGCCACACTCGGCGCCGGCGGCTGACTCGCCCCATGCGGGTCGTCGTCGTCGGCGCAGGTCTCGCCGGTCTGCGGACCGCGCAGCTGCTCCGCGACGCCGGTGCCGACGTGGTCGTCCTTGAATCGGGGCGGCGACCGGGTGGCCGCGTGCGCACGGTGACCGCGCCGTTCGTCGACGGGCAGTACAGCGAGAGCGGCGCCGAGTGGGTCGACACCGTGCATCGCCGCGTGCTGGACCTGATGGACCGCTATCGGGTGCCCCTCCTCGGTGCGGGCGAGCAGTGGACCGCGATCCGCCGTTGGCTGCATCGCGGCGGCGAGCTGATGAGCCCGCAGCGCCTGCGGGAGGTCGTGCCCACCATCGATCGAGAGCTCGACAGCTTCGACGCGATCGTCGAACAGGCTGCGGCCGGCATCGCAGACGCTTCTCGACCGGACCTGCATCCGTCGGCGGCCGAGATCGATCAGCGGTCGCTCGCCGACGTTGCCGAACGCGCGGGGCTCGGCGATGTGGCGGCACTGTTCAAGCTGCGCGAGTCGCAGGGCGAGTTCGCGGCCGAACCGGCACAGGTGTCGCTGCTGTTCGTGGCGCAGCAACGTGCACACCAGCGTGCGCTCAGCGGTGGCTCGCACGTGTCGGCGCACCGCGCCGCTGGGGGCTTCAGCCGGATCGCCGTCGGGCTCGCCGCGGACCTGGGCGATGTCGTCGCCTACGGCGAGACCGTCACCGGAGTCGAACAGCACGACAGCGGTGTGCTGGTGAGCACCGACCAGCGAGACCTCGCCGCGGCGCACGTCGTGTTGGCGTGCTCGCTGGTACCTGTTCGGACGATGGCGTTGCGGCCGTCGCTGCCGCCGCACCTCCACCGGGCGATCCACACGCTCGGTTACGGCACCGTCACCAAGACGTCCGTGCAATGGTCGGCGCGTCAGTGGCCTGCGGGTTACGCGACCACGTCGGGCACGGCACAGCGCGTGTACGAGCCCACGATCGATCAGCAGGGTCGGCCCGGCATCCTGATGAGCTACTGCGGTGGTGAGGGCGGTCACCGATGGGCGTCGATGTCGGAGCCCGAGCGGATCGCGCTCGCCACGTCGGAGATGCGCGCGATGCATTCGCTGACCGCTTCGCCGCTCGGTGCCTTCTCCCGCGCCTGGTCCACGCACCCGCGATACGGCGGCTCGTACGCGGTGTACCAACCGGGCCAGGTCACCGACTTCTGGCACTTGCTCCGACAGCCGTGGGGCCGGGTGCATCTCGCGGGAGAGCACGTCGCGACGTGCACCGGCTACATGGAGGGCGCGTTGGAGAGCGCCGAAACGACCGCATCGCGATTGCTCGCCGCGGACTAGCCTCATTGCACCATGCCAAGTACCGCCGCGCCGCGAACCGGGCCAGAATCCGACGGCCCTCCTCGAATCGCACTGGCGCCCGAGGGGGCTCCGAGCTGGATGGCCGATGCGATCACGGCCGGCGGTGGCCACATCGTGCCCCTCGCCAACGCCGAGGCGCTCGTGTGGGCTGCGGCACGCGACCCCGAAGCGTTGCGGATGTCGCTCGGGCTCGCACCCGACCTCCGCTGGATCCAACTTCCGTTCGCCGGCATCGAACTGTTCGCCGATCTCGTCGACGACGAGCGGGTCTGGACGTGCGGCAAGGGTGTGTACGCCGAACCGGTCGCCGAGCTCGCTCTGTCGCTCGCGCTCGCCGGGCTGCGCCACGTCGGCGCGTATGCCCGGGCTACCTCGTGGACGAGGCCGCACGGTCGCAACCTCAAGGGAGCCGACGTCACGATCCTCGGCGGCGGGGGCATCACCGAGGCTCTGCTGCGCCTGCTGCAGCCGTTCGAGTGCCGCGTCACGGTCGTCCGCAATCGCGTGGCGGAGATGGACGGGGCCGACGAGGTGCTCGCGCCCGATCGATACGTCGATGCACTGGCCGACGCGAGCGTGGTGTTCCTGGCGCTCGCGCTCACCCCGGAGACCGAGGGGATGATCTCGCGCAACGAGTTGGAGCAGATGCGGTCCGACGCGTGGATCGTGAACGTGTCGCGCGGTCGTCACATCGTCACCGACGATCTCGTGTGGGCGCTGCAGCACGGCGTGATCGGTGGCGCCGCGCTGGACGTCACCGACCCCGAGCCACTGCCGTCGGATCATCCGCTGTGGTCGCTGCCGAACTGCATCATTACGCCGCACGTGGGCAACACCCCCGAAATGGCCATCCCGTTGCTCAGCGAACGCATCGCGGTCAACGTGCACAACTTCGAGCAGGGCGAGCCGTTGGTGGGGGCCATCCACGTCGACCTCGGGTACTGACCAATGACTCGTCCCGACGCGGGCACGTTGGTGGGTGCGCTGGCCGACCCGCAGCGCCGCACGATCTTTGCCGCGGTGCAGTTGGGTGCCGACACGTTCGACCGAATCGCCGAGCGGACCGGCCTCGCTCAGCCCGTGGTGGCGAAGGGGCTCGGCCGACTGGTGGAGATGGGCGTCGTCGTGGCCCACGGGGGAGTGCTCGCCGTGCCCGACGATGTGTTCCGCGATGCGGCGCGGGCGGCCAGGGCGAGGCCTCCGACCGAGGAGCAC
>JAYVMH010000208.1:0-6853 GCA_043759015.1 Actinomycetota bacterium | reverse complement strand
TGTAGAGCACCGTCTCACCGTTGTCGGGGCACTGCCAGTGCCGCGCCGTCACGTCGGCGGCGACCTGCTCGTCGGTGGTGTCGGACGTGCAGCCGTTGCGAGTTGCCCACGCCGCGGCGATGTCGGGCATGGTCTTGTTGGTCTCGGGCGCGATGAGGTCGTCGGGGAGGGCCGCACCCGACCCGATGGTGCCGGAGCCGTCGGGAGTGGCGAGGTGGCGCGCGGCCGGACCGATTCCGCCGGTGTAGGCGAGATAGGGGTCCTCGGTTCCGTGGAACGTGATCACCGGCACGGGCCGCGACGGTGCGCAGCCCGTCGGGTCGCGCAGTCCTGCCACCGCGGCGATCGCGGCGACGCGGCCGGCGAGCACGCAGGCCAACGTCGACGACAGCATGCCGCCGTTGGAGAAGCCCGTGACGTAGACCCGATTCGTGTCGAGGCACAGCGACGACTCCGCGGTGTCGAGCAACGCGCCGATCCATCTCACATCGCTGCCGTCGAACGTGGTCTTCCAGAACGGCACCTTGCGGGCGATCTCGGGCGTGATGGTGACGAACCGCTGGGCGTCGCCGTAGGACGCCAACCGCGAGACCACCTTGTGGAACGCGGCCGGTTCGGACCATCCGTGCAGATCGATCACCAGGGGCAACGGCGTGGTGCCGTCGTACGCCGGTGGCAGATGTTGGAGGAACGGGCCCGTGTCGCCGCCGAGCGTCACCCGCCCCGTCGTGTCGGCCGCAATCGCTGCAATCGCCGCGTGCGACGCGCTGCATCCGCCCGACGCCGTGGTGGGAACCGCTGCTGCCTGCGAGTGCTCCTTCACTGCCTGCACGCCCTGGGCGGGCAAGTTGATGTTGAGCCCGGCGATCCCCTCACCGAGGAAGGTGCGGTAGGCGCCGAGGTTCTCCAGGGCGCGATCGTTCGGCCACACCCAGATCGGAAGGCCCTCCTTGATGGTGCGGGCGACGAGTGCCGGCGTGATCACGGCGATGCCCTGGAACGTGGGCGGCAGCTGCAGGATGCGCATCCCGTCGGGAATCGGCGTGCGCTGGAGGACGTAGGCGGTCATCACCGCGAGCCCCGGCGACACTTCGATGTCGGGAGCGAGACCGTGGAAGTAGGCGACGATGTCGTCCTGGAACGATGCGACGACGGAGCTCTTGTCGCGATGCGATTGCCGCAGCACCCCGAGCAGTGCGTCGGCGGCGGCGCGGGCGGGCGCGCCCGAGCCCTCGATCTCGATGTTCAGCGGGATGTCGGGGAACCGCTCGATCAGTTGGGTGAGCGTCGGGATGGTGAAGTCGTCTGCGGTGTAGCCCGCCGGTGGCGGCTTGGCGCCTGTGCGGATGCCTCGGTAGAGGTAGGCCGGGCCCGGCCGGTCGTGACAGTCGCCGCAATCGGCGGCGAACCAGTAGGCGTTGTCGAGCGCCTGCAGTTGGTCCTTGGTGAGATCGCCCACCTTGCCGGTGCCGCCCGTGGTGCGATCGATCGAGTTGTCGTGCTGCACCATCAGGACGCCGTCCTTGGACTGCATCACGTTGAGGTCGAGCATGTCCACCCCGGCCTTCACGCTCTCGCCGTACGCATACATGGTGCTTCCGGGGAAGTTGTCCTCGCCGCCGGTGTGAGCGAGCACGATCGGCCTTCCGAGGTGCAACAACGCGTCGATCGTGGCCGCATACCTCGGCGCCGGAACGGCCGTGGTCGTCGGCTCGGTCGTCGGCACCGAAGTGGTGGCCGCACTGTCGGCCGACGTGCTCGTGCTGGAGCTCGATGTCGTCGAGAGGCCCGTCGGGCCATTCGTTGAGCTGTTGGAGCACGCGGTGAGCAGCGAAGCGACCAGGGCGGCGAAGGCGAGACGTCTCATCCCAGCAGTGTTGCGTATTCGGCAGCAACGCGGGCAGCAGTGCTCGCGTTGTTCCGCACGAGGGCGAGGTTGGCCACCAGGCTGCGACCTTGGGTCCGGTCGACCACGGACCTCAGCAGGAACGGGGTGACATCCTGGCCCTCGATGCCCCGGGAGGCGAGCTCGCTGAGGGCGGCCTCGATCGCCGCACCGATCTCCTCTGCGGGGATCTCGTCGGCGATGGGGATCGGGTTGGCGATGATGATGCCGACGCGCAGCCCGAGCTGGTTCCACGTCGCGTGCAGCAGGCGCGCCAGCGCGGCCGGGCCGTCGAGCCGGCGGGGGGCCGGATGACCGCTGGCGCGGCTGTAGAACGAGGGGAAGTCGTCGCTGCCGTTCACGACCACCGGCACACCGAGGGTCTCCAGTCGCTCGAGGGTCAGCCCGATGTCCAGGATGCTCTTCACGCCGGCCGAGACGACCGCGACCGGCGTCGTGCTGAGCTCGGTGAGATCGGCAGAGATGTCGAACGTACGACCCGCCCCGCGGTGCACGCCACCGATCCCTCCCGTGGCGAACACCCGGATGCCCGCCAGCGCGGCGAGGCGCATCGTGGCCGCGACGGTGGTGGCGCCCGTGGCCCGCGTGGCCATCAGCCACGGAAGATCGCGCGTGGTCGCCTTGTGCACTCCGCCGACGGTGGCGAGCTGGTGCAGTTGGTCGGGCGCGAGGCCGACGCGACAGACGCCGTCGAGCACTGCGATCGTAGCCGGCACGGCGCCGTGGGCGCGCACGACACCCTCGACTTCGATGGCCATCTCCACGTTCTGGGGAAACGGCATGCCGTGGCTGATGATGGTGCTCTCCATCGCGACGACGGGCCTTCGGGACGCGAGCGCGTCGGCCACTTCGGGCAGCACGGTGAGTGGACTCATGCCCGTGATCCTGTCACGACACCGGTCATCGGGCACCCCAGCTGAACGTCTGCTTGAACAGCTTCAGGCACACGAACGCCTCCGCCTCGGCGATGTCATCGCGGCTGCGCAGCTGCGAGAGCAGCTTCATCAGGTGCGTGTCGTCGTCGGCAACGACCTCGAACATGAGGTCGTAACGGCCGGTCGTGGCGACGAGGTACTCGACCTCGGGCATCGCGCACAGCGCCTCCGCAGTGTGCTCGGCGTCACCCTTCACGCGCGCTCCCACCATTGCCACCCGGCGTACGCCCAGCGACATCGGGTCGGTCACGGCCACGATCTGCATCACTCCGGCATCGGTGAGTCGCTGCACCCGCTGGCGGATTGCGCCCTCAGTGAGCCCCACCACGGCCGCGACCTTGGTGAACGGCATCCTGCCGTCGCCCTGTAGCAGCTCGATGATCGCGCGGTCGGTGTCGTCCAGCTGGTGACCGTTCACCGGCCCTTCCTCGCGGCGAACTCGCGGCTGGCGTCGGTGAGCACGGCTCGCAGCGTGGCCTCGATGAAGGCGAACTCTTCCTCGCCAGCGATGAGCGGCGGCGACAGGGTGATCACCGGCTCGCCACGGTCGTCGGCCCGGCAGATCAGCCCGGCCTCGTACAGCCGGGGCGACAGGTAGCCGCGAAGCAGCCAGTCCGCTTGCGCGTCGCTGAAGTGACCGCGGGTGGCCTGATCTGGCACGAGTTCGATGGCCAGGAAGTAGCCGTCGCCACGCACGTCGCCGACGAGCGGGATGTCGCGCAGGCCATCGATCAACGACTTGAATCGTGCCTCGTTGGCCAGCACGTGGCCACACAGGTCTTCGCGCTCCATGATGTCCAGGTTCGCGTTCGCGACCGCGCACGACACGGGGTGGGCGCCGAACGTCTGACCCTGCAGGAAGGGGGTCGAGCTGCCGAGGAACGGTTCGGCGATGCGGTCGCTGATCATCACGCCGCCGAGGGGTGAGTATCCCGACGTGATGCCCTTCGCGAACGTGATCATGTCCGGCTGGTAGCTGTATCGCAGGCTGCCGAACATGTGCCCGAAGCGGCCGAACGCGGCGATCACCTCGTCGCTCACCAGCAGCACGCCGTACTCGTCGCAGATCTCTCGCACCCGTCGCCAGTAGCCCTCCGGTGGCGTGAACGCGCCGCCCGTGTTCTGCACCGGCTCCATGAACACCGCGGCGACCGAGTCGGGGCCTTCCATCTCGATCCGCAACGCGAGGTCGTCCGCGCAGCGCAGCGTGCACGACGACAGGTTCATGCAGTCGTTGCAGCGGTAGCGGTACGGGGTCTGGACCTTGATCGCCCCGGGCATCAATGGCTCGAATGGCGTCTTGATGGCCGGCACACCGGTGAGGCTGAGTGCGCCGAGCGAGGTGCCGTGGTAGGCGAGGTACCGGGAGATGACCTTCGTGCGGCTGTGCTGGCCGCGCAGCTTCCAGTACTGGCGGGCCAGCTTGATCGCGGTCTCGACCGCGTCGCCCCCCGTCGGGGTGAAGAACACCCGATTGAGGTCGCCGGGTGCGTGGCCCGCGAGCCGTGTGGCGAGCGTGATCGCCGGCTCGTGGGCGAAGGACCAGACCGGGAAGTAGGCCAGCGTTTCGGCCTGGCGTGCGGCTGCCTCGGCGAGCTCCTTGCGACCGTGCCCGGCCTGCACCGTGAACAACCCCGACAGCCCATCGAGGTATCGCTTCCCGTACTGGTCGTAGACGTAGCAGCCCTCGCCGCGGGCGATGATCGGCACCTCACCGTGGGCGAACGCGTCGAGTCGGGTGAAGTGCATCCACAGATGACGCTGCGCGTCATCGGAGAGCTTGGTCATGGTCTGCTCCGAGTCTCGTACTGATATCTACGAGAATCGTAGCCGAGTCGCGAGTCGTGAGTCGTGAGTCGTGAGTCGTGAGTCGTCGCCGAGTCGTTTTCGTCGTTACGATCCGCCGAGACCGCAGTACTGGTTGAGTGCGTCGCCGGCGTTGTTGAACGCCGTGTCGTTGAGCAGGGTCTGCACCTCGGGGACGGTCGATGCGGTGTTGAAGTCCCAGCCGTTCGCTGCGAGCAGGGTGCCGAGCTTCTCCATGCCGGCCGCCACTGTCGCCGCCTGTGCCTTCAGCGAGGCGGGCGGGTTCGCGCGGCTGGCGGCGATGCTGGGCGTGACGACGTTGGTGAAGAACTTCTGGAAGTCGGCGGCGGTGGAGGACGAACTGCTGAACGGCGAGTCGTTGGCGTTGAGGGCCGTGACGAGTTGGCACGAGGGCTCGTTGGCGTGCGCTCCCGTGGCCACCAGCGGCGTCGTGTCCAGCGGTGCCGTGTCCAGTGGCGTCGTGTCCAGTGGCGTCGTGTCCAGCGGTGCCGTGTCCGGTAGCGCGGTGTCGTGCGACGCCGTGTCTCGTGTGGTCGAAGCACTGGGCTTCGCGCTGCTGCACGCCGAGACCGCGAGTGCTGCGACGGTCGCGGCAGCGAGGAGGATCTGGGTGCGACGCATACGCGACTCCTGGTTGCGTGGGGTGCAGGCCACGCTATCTCCGGGGCATAACCTCGGGGCATGCAGCTCGCGCACGAACTGATCGGTCATTCATCGGCACCCGCGGTGGTGTTGATCCACGGCATCACCGAGAACCACCACACCTGGCACCCGCTCCTGCACGAGCTTGCTGCGAGCCACCTCGTGCTCGCCGTCGACCTTCGCGGCCATGGCGACAGCGATCGGTCCGAGCCGTACGATCCCCTGTCGTACGCGAGCGACGTCGTAGCGACCGCGGCGAGGCTCGGGGTGCACGATCCGCTCGTGGTGGGGCATTCGCTCGGCGGCGTCGTGGCCACTGCCTTCGCGGCGCTCGCACCGTGCGTCGGCGTCGTCAACGTCGATCAGCCACTGCGGTTGGCCGGGTTCAAGGACGGGCTGATGCAGCTCGAGCCGCTCCTCACCGGTCATCGCGCCGAGTTCGAGCAGGCGATCGACATGGTGTTCGCCGGCATGATCGGGCCGTTGCCGGCAGCGGAGGCAGCTCGCGTCCACCGCCTACGACGTGCAGACCAGAAGGTCGTGCTCGGCACGTGGGACGGCGTGCTCCACTCGTCCGTCGCCGAGTTGGACGCAACCGTTGCTGCGCTCGCCGGCGAGGTGAAGGTGCCGTACCTGTCGCTGCACGGCATCGATCCCGGGCCGGACTATGCGCCGTGGCTCACCTCGCTGATCCCGACCGCATCGGTGGAGGTGTGGCCCGATCACGGTCACTATCCGCACCTCGTGGACCAGCCACGGTTCCTGCACAGGGTGGCGGCGTTCGAGTCCTCGGTGCGCGGATGACCGACGAGCTGCGCGTCGACGTCGACGGCGCGATCGGCACCATCACGCTTCGGCGGGCCTCGAAGCGCAACGCGGTCACCTACGACATGTGGGTCGAGCTCGCCTTGGCATGCGAACGGCTCGCCGACGATCCTGTGGTTCGTGTCGTGGTGCTGCGCGGCGACGGCGCCCACTTCTGCGCGGGAGCCGACATCACCGAGCTCCTCGCCGAGCGGCCGCACGGCTCGCCCTCGTTCATGGACGTCAACATGGCGGCCGAGCACGCGTTGGCCACACTGGCGAAGCCGACGATCGCGGTGATCCAGGGCGACTGCATCGGTGGCGGCTGCGCGCTCGCGATCGACTGCGACCTGCGCGTCGCCGTTGCCGGTTCGCGGTTCGGCATCACACCGTCCAAGCTCGGCATCGTCTACCCGGCGGCGTCGCTGGAGCGAGCAGTGCGGTTGCTCGGCCCGGCTGCGAAGCGTCTCCTCTACACGGGCGACCTCATCGACGCCCGCGAGGCGCACCGCATCGGCCTGGTCGACGAGCTGCTGCCGATGGACGAAGTGGAGGCGCGGGTGGCCGCGCTGTGCGCCACGCTCACCGAGCGATCACTGCTCACCCAGGCAGCGACCAAGGAGATGATCACGTCGATCCTCGCCCACGGCGCCGTCCCCGCGGAGCTGGCGGATCAGTGGGCGCACGAAGTGGCTGCGGCGGCCGACCCGGGCGAAGGGGTGGCCGCGTTCGTGGCTCG
>JAYVMH010000207.1:0-3185 GCA_043759015.1 Actinomycetota bacterium | reverse complement strand
GTTGCACCGACACGCGGAGCTGCGGCTCCCATCGCGGCGGGGAGCCTTCGTCCGCCGGCATCAGTTCGTGGAGCAGGAAGTGCTCGCCGTCGCAGGACTGCTCGAGCTCGGTGCGGACGCGTCGTGGCACCGCGTGCCGTTCGATGTCGGTCAGCTCCAACGGTTCGAGGCAGCAGTCGCCGAAGCCGACATCGACGAACCATCGGGTGCCGTGGAGGTGGACGATCGACGCGAGGTGATCGAACGGCACACCCCATCGACCGACGTCGGCCTCCCACACCTGGCAGCTCGCCGGTGTGGCCCCGAAACCGACGGCGTCCAGCAGCGCGTTGAACGCACCGTTCACCTCGAAGCACCAACCGCCGCGCCGTTCGTCGACGATCTTGCGATACGACCAATCCACGTCGGTGCGCGGCTGGCGATGGTGGTACACGTGCAGGTTCTCGAACGGCACGTGCACCAGGTGGGCGAGTTGGAGCTGGGCGAGCAGCTCGAGCGTCGGCGGGCCGGTCTGGGGGTCGACCCCGATCCGGCGAAGGTACTTCGCTACGTCGAACACGCCAGCAGGATAGGTGTCACGTGACGGGGCGCTTCGTCGACCGCCGCGTACATTGACGCCATGCGCCGGTTCCTGTTCGCTGCGGTCGTCGTCGGCGTGGTCGTGATCGCCGGGTGCTCGAGCGCTCAGCGGACCGCACCCTCTTCGCCGCCGACCGGCTCGGCGGCCGTGGGGTCGGGTTCGTCACTCGGCTCCACCGATCCGGACTCCTCCGATACGGGCCCGGGCGTCGGGGCGACCACCACCGGGTCGAGGGCCGCGGACCCGACGCTTCCTGCGTCCACAGCGAGCGTGACGACAACGCCCGCGCCGACCATCACGCAGCGGGCTCGCCCGGTGAAGCCCAAGCCCACGCCGGCCACCACCGTCGCGGCCGCGCCGGCTCGGCCGTACAGCGGGTTCGTGCCGTCCGCGTACCACGCGGGCACGCCGACGGCGCTGGTGGTGCTCCTCCACGGCTACGGCGTGTCGGGCGCCGTGCAGAACGCCTACTTCCAGTTCGATGCGCAGGCCGAGCAGCGGGGGTTCATCTCGGTGCATCCGGACGGCACGAAGAACATCATCGGCGGTCAGTTCTGGAACGCGACGGATGCGTGCTGCGGCTTCGGCAGCACGGTGGACGACGACGGCTACATCATGTCGATCATCGATCAGGTGAGCGCGCGCTACACGGTGGACCCGAAGCGCATCTTCCTGCTCGGTCACTCCAACGGCGGGTTCCTCGCGTACCGGCTCGCCTGCAACCACGCCGATCAGATCGCCGCGATCGCGAGCCTCGCCGGCGACACCTGGCTCGACCCGGCGAAGTGCAAGCCGTCGCAGCCGGTGAGCGTGGTGCAGGCGCAGGGTACCGGCGACCACACGATCACCTACGACGGTGGTTCGGTGCTGTTGGGCATCCAGTTCCCCGGCTCGGTGCAGACCGCGTCGATGTGGGCGGCGTACAACGGGTGCAGCGCGACGTCGACGCCAGGGCCGGGAGCCGTCGATCTGCTGCCGTCGATCGCGGGGAGCGAGACATTGACCGCAACGTTCGGCGGATGCCCGCCGGGGATCGACGTCGAACTGTGGACGATGCAGGGTGCGCCGCACATTCCCGGGATCTCGCCGCCGGACAACAGCCCACCGCCACTGGTCGCGGCGATGCTCGACTTCCTGTTCGCCCATCCGAAGCCGTGACGCCCAGTCGTCGGAGGCGGGGCGAGTGGTGCGAGCGGCGCGAGTGCTGGAGGCTCAGGCCTCGTGGTGGAAGCGGTGGTCGTAGGTGACGGTGGCGACCTGGATGGAGTACTCGGCGTAGAACGTGTCGATGCCACGTGACTGTGCCACCCGGTGGTCCACGTGGTCGCGCCATGCGTTGTGCGATGCGCGGTCGGCGAACGTCACGACCGTCACCCGCTCGTCGTCGGGCGCGGTGAACGTCTTGGCATCGACGAAGCCCGGCATCGAAGCCGCCAACGCAAACATCTTCGGTGCCATCTCGCCGTACTCGGCGGTCGCTTCGGGCCGGAGACGGTTGCGGAACACGGTGAGGATCTGTTCGCTCATAGTCTGCCTTTCGAAAGGCGGACCTTACCGCGTAGTCCGCGGACCATGAAGCTGCAGGTCCGGGCGTTGCCTGAGGACACAGGCAACATCGTCCACGACGGGTGGGTGCATCCCAACGTCGTTCTCGAGGACTCGTATCGCCGGCTCAGCTGGACGGTCTCGCGTTGTCACCTCACCACTACGGACGAGTGGATAGTTCTCGTCCTTCACGATCCCAGGGGAGGGGCCTGACCTCAGGTGGGGTCGGAGGCTCCACTGCGGTCGGGTTCGAACCGGTAGCCGATGCCGGGCTCGGTGACGAAGTAGCGGGGCCGGCCGGGGGCGGGTTCGAGCTTCTTGCGGATCGCCGCCAGGTGGACCCTGAGGTAGTTCGTCTCGCGCTCGTACTGCGGGCCCCACACCTGTTGGAGGAGGTGTCGCTGGGTGATCAGCCTGCCCGGGTGGCGCACGAGCGTGTCGACGATCTCCCACTCGGTCGGCGTGAGGTGCACGATCGAGCCCGCCGAATCGCGAGCGGTGCGCTGGGCGAGGTCGAGCGAGAAGGCGGCGGTGTCGATCACCGGCTGCTCGGGTTCGGGATGGTGGCGACGCAGCGCGGCGCGCAGCCGCGCCAGCACCTCGTTCATCCCGAACGGCTTCGTCACGTAGTCGTCGGCGCCGGCATCGAGCGCGCGCACCTTGTCCTCCTCGGCGTCGCGGACCGACAGCATGATGATCGGCACCGACGTCCACCCACGGAGTCCTTCGACCACCTGGATGCCGTCGATTCCCGGCAGCCCGATGTCCAACAGCACCAGATCCGGGAGGTGGGCGGCGGCGCGGGCGAGCGCCTCCTCACCCGTGGCGGCGGTGTCGACGTCGTAGCCGCGGGCGGTGAGGTTCACCGACAGCGCCTTGCGGATCTGCGGCTCGTCGTCGACCACGAGGATGCGGGTCATGTCGGGCTCCCGGACAAGTCGTCGGCGTCGTGCGAGTCGTTGTTGTGGGTGTCGTGAGCGTTCCCGGCCATGGGGATGCGGATGGTGAACGTGGTGCCACCTCCGGGCGTGTCGTCGACTTCCAGTGTGCCACCGGTGAC
>JAYVMH010000206.1:0-15680 GCA_043759015.1 Actinomycetota bacterium | reverse complement strand
ACACCGACGAGCCGATCCCCGACGCGGATCTGGCGAGGATCCTCTGGGGTGCAACGAGAGCACCGAGCGGTAGCAATCGCCAACCGGTGCGTCACCTCGTGCTGCGCGACGGGCCGAACGCGGTCCGAGCGCGTGGGCTGTTGGGCGACTCGTTCCGCGCCGGATGGGCTGCCAAGCGCGAGAACGACGGCTACGACGAGGGGAGTGGCGGCGAAGCCGACACCCCGAGATCTCGGATGTCGGCAGCGATGCAGCACTACGTGGACCACTTCGAGCAGATCCCGGTGATCGTGCTCGTCTGCCTCGTTCGCTATCGCGACACCAATCCGTATGAAGGAGCGTCGGTGTACCCGGCGTGCCAGAACCTGCTGCTGTCGGCGCGGGCGCTGGGGTACGGCGGCGCGCTGACGATGTGGCACATGATGGTCGAGCGCGAGCTCCGCGAGACGCTCGCCGTGCCCGATCACGTCGCGTTGTCGGCGTGCATCACGCTCGGCCGACCTGCGGGTCGTCATGGCCCGGTGCGGCGCAAGCCGTTGGCCGATGTCGTGTTCGACGACGGTTGGGGCGAGGCCGCGGCGTGGGCGGTCGATCCGCCCGGATGACCGATCCCTACCGCACCCTCGGCGTGCAGGCGGACGCGACGCTCGAGGAGCTCGCCGCTGCCCGCCGCCGACTGGCGAGAAGCCTCCACCCCGACGTCGGCGGCGATGCCGATGCGATGCAGGCCGTGAACGGTGCGTTCGACGAAGCCGTGCGGCGACTCGTGAGCTCTCTGCCCGAACCTGTCGTTCCAGCACCTGTCGTTCCAGCACCTGTCGTTCCTGGTCCAGCGCCGCGATCGCATCAGGCCACGCGCGGTGTGCAGTACGACTCGCCGTCCTTCACCATCGACGTCTTGCCCGTCGAGGCGTACGAGGCGCTGTCGGTCGTGGCCGCATGGATGGGGGAGGTGCTGGTGGACGACCCGCCCTACGTGATGGAAGCGTTCCTGCACGACCCCGCGCCCTGCTGGTGCCGGCTCGACCTCGTGCCCGACGCAGGGGCGACGACCGTCAGCTTGATCGTCGCGGGAGTGGACGGCGATCCGACGCCCGACCCGGAAGCGGTCCGCGACGAGTGGGTCGCCAACCTCAACCGGCTCGGCGAAGCGTGATCGAATCCAAAGGTCCGGGGCGGTCAGCCGCCGGCCTTCTTGCCGTTGCGCCAGTCGGGGATGCTCGGGGCGTCCTTCTCCAGGTTCCGGAGGTAGACGACCAGTTCCTTGATCTGCTCCGACGTGAGCGGACCGTCGAAGTCCTGGCTCCAGGAGCTCATCGAACTGCCGGGCACGCCCGTGGAGATCAGCAGTTGGATCTGGTTGTCGGCGGTGGCGCCGAGGAACTCCTTGGAATGCAACGTCGGTGCGGTGCTGCCGCCGTCGGCGCCCTTGCCGTGGCAGGTCGAGCAGTTCTGCTGGAACAGGTCGCCCCCGCCCTTCACGTAGGCACTCTTCTGGGCGACCTTCGCGTCGGCGCGCAGCGTGGATTCACGGAGTCGGTAGACCGGGAACGCGACGATGAGGATGAACATGAACGCGAGACCCCACACGAGGTATCGATCGAGGCTCCGTTGCAGCCACTCCGGCTCGAACTCTTTGGGTCCACTCGGTGCGATCGGCATGGGTCACGCGTCCTTGCAGGCAGGACCCTTGGAGTCCTTGGGGAAGAGGGCTGAACTGTGCGCCGGACCGTCGGTGCGTTTGCTGGTGTCCACGATCAGGTTCCCCGTCGCGTCGATGCTGACCGTGAACTGGTCCATGCCCCTCGGCGACGGGCCGGCGATCCACTCGCCGCCGATGTTGAACACCGAACCGTGGCACGGGCACTCGAACCGACCCGAGCTCTCGCAGAACGGCACGCGGCAGCCCAGGTGCGGGCACTTCTGGGACAGCGCGAAGAGGTGCTTGCCATCTGGGTTCGCGACCCAGAACCGGCCGGCGCCGACGTAGGTGGCCGTGCCGGCGCCGAAGTTGCCTGCGTTCCCCGCGTTGATCGGGCCCGCGGCACCACTGGCCTTCAGCGGGCGGAGGAGCTCCCACGAGGTCCAGCCGGCGATGAGGGTCAAAAGGCCGCCACCGACCTTCCAGCCGGCCTCGAGGAGGCTGCGACGAGTGAGTTTCATCGTTGGTTCCTCACAGTTCCAGGTACGAGTGACGCCACGGCGGGATGAACTCCCAGCCGGGACCGCGGAACAGCGCGCCGATCACGGTGAGCGTGACCGCCGTGATCAACATGATGCTGAAGATGGTGATCGCCACCTTCCGGTGCTTGGCCTCGGTGGCCGGGTTGCGGTCGATGTAGGGCAGGAACGCCAGCACCAACAGCACACCGGCCGGGACGAGGATGCCCGCCACGAGCGGGTCGAAGTGCGACAGCAGCTCCTGCAGGCCGACGAAGTACCACGGCGCCTTCTCCGGCGAAGGGGTGACGTTGGGGTTGGCGATGTCGCGCAGCGGCGCGGCGAACGCCACACCGAGCGCCATGACCACGGCAACGGTGCCGAGCCCGACGACCACGTGCCGGACGAGGAGGTGTGGCCACGTGAACACGGTGTCGTCGGTGAGCCGCTCCTCGGCCGTGACGGACTCGCGATCGACGACGCCCAACAGCCGTACGCGGTGACCGTCGTCGGTACCCACCTCGACGGGGTTGGCCGGCGGCAGGATCATCGTCTCGCCCGGGGTCTGCGTGGCCTCCTCGGCGAACGCACCAACGCCGCCGCGACGGACGGCGAATCCGTCCTTGCGGACCCGCCAGATGTGGATCATCAGCATCAGCGCCAGCAACACGGGTAGCACGGCGACGTGCAGGGCGTAGAAGCGTTGGAGCGTGTTCTGTCCGATCTGATCGCCACCGATCAGGATGTCGCTGAGCTGCCCGCCGAACACCGGCACGTAGTGCACCAGCGACGTGCCGACGGTGACGGCCCAGTAGCTCAACTGATCCCACGGGAGCAGGTAGCCGGTGAACGAGAAACCAAGCGTGATCGCCAGCAGGCCGACACCGAGCACCCAGTTGAACTGGCGCGGCCGCTTGTAGGCGCCGGCGTAGAACACCCGCGCCAGGTGCAGGATCAGGACGAGCACCATCAGGTGCGCGGACCACCGGTGCACGTTGCGGATCAGCTGACCGAACCCGACGCCCGTCTTCAGACGCTGCATGTCGCCGTACGCGGACGTGACCGTCGGGGTGTAGAAGAACATCAGGTACACGCCCGTCACGAGGAGTACACCGAATAGCACGCTGGCGATGTAGCCGAGACGCCACGAGTAACGGAGGCGCAGCACACGCGAGGGCACCTTCACCGGGTACACGTGGAGGAAGACGTTGGAGAACGACTGCAACGCGCGCCCGCGGGGCGTGTCGAGGTGCGGGTGACGGAACACCGACCGCCATGCCTCGCCGTGCTTGATGCGGGCGAGGATGCCGTCCTCGGGTGGGCCCTTCTCCGGTTCCAGCACGTCGTGCGGCGACGGCGGCTCGGTCACGGTTCCACTCGCCGTATCACTCAAGACAGGACCTCCTGGGCATGCACCATGACGAGTGCAGATGGTGGACAACGATTGATGCAGAGGCCACAGCGGATGCACGTGGTCTCGTCGAGGAGCAGTACGGATTGCGCTGCCGTGCCGAGGCCCTCGTGGTCGGCACGGACGATGGAGATGCAGTCGTGCGGGCACACGTCGACGCACAACCCGCACAGGATGCACAGCTCCGGGCGGAGCATGATGTTGTCGAAGCACCGTAGGCACCGCTGCGCCTCGACGACGGCGTGTTCCTCGTCGTACCCGGTCTCGACCTCGGCGAATCCGATCCGCCGATCGCGAGCCACGGTCGGCACCGGCGTTCGGGGCACCGCGTCGTAATCGGTCGCCAGCCGGCGCCACGCCGGCTTGGGCACGATGTGGATCCGTACCTCGGCAGCCGAGAGTTCGGCGCTGCCGCTGAGCGAGGCGTGGATCGACGCTGCAGCGCGTTTGCCGTCGGCGATCGCGTCGATGAGCAGGCGCGGACCGAACGCGACGTCGCCGCCTGCCCAGATCCGGGCGTCGCTGGTGCGCAGGTTCCCGTCGACCTGGATGCCACCGAAGCGGTTGGTGGCCAGTTCGAGGCCGCTGAGGAAGTCGACCTCGGGTGCCTGCCCGACGGCGAGGATGACGGTGTCGGCCGGCAGCACCTCCAGGTCGCCCTCACGGAAAACGGGGCGGAACCGGTGCTCGTCGTCGAACACGGACACCACGCCGATCGTCTCCAGTCCTTCGACGTGATCGGTGCCGACCACGCGATGTGGGCCACGCCGGTAGCGGATGCGGATGCCTTCCTTCTCCGCCTCCTCGATCTCCTCGAACGCGGCCGGCATCTCTGCGAAGTCCTCGAGGGCGACGACGGTGACGTCCTTGACGCCGGCGCGGAGCGCAGCGCGAGCTGCATCGAGCGTCGTGGTGAGCCCGCGGCGGGCGTCGTCGTCCATCGAGCTCCCGAGTTGGATCGCGTGCGGTGCCGCTTCGTCGTGCGACGCGGCGCGCAACGCCGTACGCGCGGCGTCGAACGCGACGTTGCCACCACCGACCACGACCACCCGCTCGCCGAGGTCCACCTTGTAGCCCCGGTTCACGTTGAGGAGGAACTCGATCGCCTTCATCACGCCGTCGAGCCCGTTGCCGGGGATGTCCAGATCGCGGCCGCGGCCTGTGCCGACCCCCACGAAGATGGCCGCGTGCTGTGCGAGCAGTTCGTCCATCGTGACGTCGCGACCGATGCGGCAGTTCGTGCGCACGTCGACCCCGAGCTCGATGATCGCCTCGATCTCGCGCTCGATGAGCGGACGGGGCAGGCGGTACTCGGGGATGCCCAACACCATCATCCCGCCCAGTCGCGCTTCGCCTTCGTAGATCGTGACCGGATGCCCCGCGATGCGCAACTCGTGTGCCGCGGCGAGCCCGGCCGGGCCGCCGCCGATGATGCCGACGGACGAGAGCGTCGCCGGGGGGATCTCGCCGTGAGCCATGTGCCACCGCTGCGCCCCGGCGAAGCTCTCGACGCCGAACTTGTCGGTGACGAATCGCTTCAGCGCGCGGATCGAGATCGGCTGGTCGATCGCACCTCGCCGACACGCCGTCTCGCACGGTGCGGCGCAGACTCGGCCGCAGATGGACGGGAACGGGTTGGGCCGGCGAGCGATGTCGTAGGCCTCTTCGAATCGGCCTTCGGCGATCGCGGTGACGTACGCGCCTGCGTCGGTGTGGACCGGACACGCGGCCCGGCACGGTTCGTTGTCCCACAGCCACTGGGCTGTCGGGACGGCGGGTGTGCTCACAGCACTTTTCGCTGCTGCAGACGTCGCAAGGCCCACAGGAGCGCAGCCAGCACCACGATGAACTCGACGGTGGCGAGGAGCACCTGCGTGCTTCGGCTCATCCCAGACAACTGGAGCAGTTGATCGGGGACGACAACGAGAAGGGCAAACGCAACGATCGCCACGAGCAAGCCCGTGGCGATCGCTCTCGGCGTTTTCATCCAGTGACCGTGAATGCCATCTTCATGCCCTGAGCGTAGTGCTTCTCGATGTTGCACACGAGAACGTACTTGCCAGGCTTGAGGTCGAACGTCTTGACGACTTGCTTACCGGCGTCGGTCTCGGAGATCTCCCCGATGCTGGCGTCTTCGCTGACCTTGTTGTCGGCCCCGACCTTGAGTGCGTCGAACGCTTCATCGGTCTTCAGCAGGATCAACTCGTGCTTGCGATTGCCCTTGTTGTCGAAGGTGATCGTCACCTTGCCGGCGGCCACGGACACCGTGCTGAAGTCGAACTTCTGGGCGGTCGCCGATTGGTCGGAGGCCGTGACAGCGACGGGCGTGCCATCGGCTGCAGGAACGGTGACACCGCCACCGCCTCCGCTTGGTGTCGTCGTCGGGGTGGCCTTGGAGCTACTGCTCCCACATGCCACGGCCAGGAACGCTATTGCGACGACTGCCGCCGATCTCATTGCATCACGCTTCATCTTGTGCTCCCCTTGTTCAAGGTTCGGGTGAACCGGTTGCAGCTCAACCTACGACTGGCGGAACCGTGTCAATAGGGCACAATGACCCCGGTGGTCACTCACTTTCGGGGTGAAGATGCTTTTTGAAGCCGATCCCGGATTGCATGTCCGAGGCCGACCGGCGCGGGGAGCAGCGCCACTACCGCGCTGCGCTGATCGCGGTCAGCGGCGCGCAGCCATTCGTACAATCCGGCCGCATAGGACGCGGGGTCGAGGTTGACACCGATCACGGTGTTCCCCGGATGCGCGGCCGTCAAACGTCGAACTTCGTCGACGGTCTCGGCGAGGTACACCGGGCACCTCGGTGCGTAGTGCGACTGCAACATCCCAGGAGCGCGACGCTGCCCGCTCGCGGTACCGAGCGCACCCTCGAGCAGCGATGCGATCTCGTCGACGGCGATGCCGCCAGGCCGCAGGATCTGCGGTGGCTCGACCGTGCAATCGACGATGGTGCTCTCCACCCCGATCGGGCAGGGACCCCCGTCGAGCACGAAGTCGACGTCGCCGGCGAGATCCGCGCGGACGTGCTCGGCGGTGGTCGGGCTGACCATGCCGAATCGATTCGCGGAGGGCGCGGCGAGCCCACCGCCGAACCGTTCGAGCAGTTCGGTCGTCATCGGATGCGCCGGCACACGGATCCCGACGGTGTCGCGGCCACCGGTGACGACACGGCTGACGCGCTGGGCCTTGGGGACCAGCAACGTGAGTGGCCCCGGCCAACACGTGTCGGCCAGGCGAGCGGCCGACGTCGGAACCGATGCAGCCCACTCCGGCAGCTGCGTCGCGCTCGCGATGTGGACGATCAACGGGTGATCGACGGGTCGGCCCTTGACGGCGAAGATCCGCCGAACGGCGGCCTCGTTGTCCGCGTCGGCGGCGAGGCCGTACACCGTCTCGGTGGGAATGGCCACGAGCCCCCCGCCCCGGATCACCTCGACGGCGCGCTCGACGGGGGAGGGGCCAGTCATGCCGGGATGGCGTCGAGGAAGTCGAGCGCAGCGTCGATGAAGCCGAACGACTCCGGGGTGGCGAAGTGGTCGACGTTGCGCAGCACCTTGAGGGTCGCGTTGGGAAGCGCCTCGGCGAGCGGATCGCCCGGGCCGGCGAAGTCCTTGTCGCCGATCACCACCAGTGTCGTGCACGTCGCTCTCGCGATGTCGTCGCGCGTGAGGGGCGTGCGCGGCCGGCGCATGATGGCGGCGAGGGCAACCGGATCGTTGCCCGGCTGATGTGCGTACTGCGAGAACACGAGCGCGTGGGTGTCGGTCTCCGGCCCACGTCCTTCGATGGCGGCAGCAATCCGCTCGCCGGACGAGTCGTCGGGCTCCAGGACGTTCTTGCCGATGCCCGCGAGCACGAGCTTGCGGAAGCGGTGAGGTTGCTCGATGGCGAGGTTCAGCAGGGTCATCGCGCCCATCGAGAAGCCGACGGCATCCACCGGCTCGGCGGGCATCGCCTCCAGCACCCGGGCACCGAGGTCGCCGTAGGCGTCCGGGTCGTGCGGCTTGGGCGCCTCTCCATGGCCGAGCAGGTCGATTCCGATGACGTCGCGGCCGGCGTCGCGCAGCAGCTCCGAAAACCCGCTGCGCTGCCACGTGGTCGCGAACGAGCCACCCCAACCATGGACCAGAACCACCTGAGCTGCCACGAGACCACGGTAGCCTTGGGCGGCCCCTTCGGGGGTTGCCCAGCTCATCCAAAGGATGCACCACCATGCGATTCCTCGGTAGCACACCGCCGTACGACCTCACGTACAGCGATGTCTTCATGGTTCCGAGCCTGTCTTCGGTGCCGTCTCGGTTCACGGTGGACCTCTCGACACCCGATCGGCTCGGCACGACCATCCCGGTGGTCGTCTCCAACATGACCGCCGTGGCAGGTCGCCGGATGGCCGAGACCGTCGCCCGACGTGGTGGCCTGACTGTGCTCCCGCAGGACATCCCCCTCGATGTCACCGAGACCGTCATCCAGTACGTGAAGACGCGGCACCTGGTCTACGACACCCCCATCACCCTGAGCGCCAGCCACACCGTCGGCGATGCGTTGGGGCTGATCCACAAGCGCGCCCACGGCGCCGTGGTGGTCACCGACGACGACGGCTTGCCCGTGGGCATCTTCACCGAAACCGACGCGGCCGGGTTCGATCGGTTCACGCAGCTGAAGAACGTGATGAGCCGCGAGCTCGTCGTCGTGGAGGACGGAGCGAAGCCGGACGCGATCTACGACGTGCTGAGTGAGGCCCGACTCTCGGTCGCGCCGGTGGTGGACTCCGAGGGGCGCCTCATCGGGTGCGCCACCCGCAAAGGCGCGCTGCGCAGCACGATCTACACGCCCGCGGTGGATCGCGAGGGTCGGCTGATGGTCGCGGCTGCAGTCGGCATCAACGGCGACCCGGCCACGAAGGCGAAGGCCTTGCTCTCGTTCGGCGCCGACGTGCTCGTCATCGACACAGCGCACGGTCACCAGCAGCGCACCTTGCACGCGATCGAAGAGGTGCGCGCTGCCGCGCCGGACGTGCCGATCGTCGCCGGCAACGTGGTCACCGCCGAGGGCACCCGCGACCTCATCAACGCAGGAGCCGACGTGGTCAAGGTCGGTGTCGGCCCTGGTGCGATGTGCACCACGCGGATGATGACGGGCGTCGGCCGCCCGCAGTTCAGCGCCGTACTCGATTGCGCCGCCGAGGCATCGCGGCTCGGCAAGGTGATCTGGGCCGATGGCGGTGTGCGTCACCCGCGCGACGTGGCGCTCGCGCTTGCCGCGGGCGCCGCCAACGTGATGTTCGGCTCGTGGCTGGCGGGTACCTACGAGAGCGCAGCGGACACGCTGCGAGGCCCGGACGGCCGGCTGTACAAGGAGAGCTTCGGCATGGCCAGCAATCGCGCGGTCAAGAGCCGCAACCGCAGCGAAACGGCATTCGAGCGGGCGCGCAAGGAGTTGTTCGAGGAGGGCATCAGCACGTCGCGCATGTACCTCGACCCCGACCGTCCTGGTGTCGAGGACATCATCGACGACATCGTGGCCGGCGTCCGCTCCTCGTGCACGTACGCCGGGGCGGCCAGCATCCCGCAGTTCCACGAACGCGCGGTGGTGGGCGTGCAGAGCGCGGCCGGCTACAGCGAAGGCATGCCGGTCGGAACGAGCTGGTAGTGCGCGTCATCGCCATCGACGGCCCCGCCGGCGCGGGCAAGAGCACGGTCGCGCGCGCTCTCGCCGAACGATTGCAGCTGGAGTACCTCGACACCGGGGCCATGTATCGCGCGATCACGTACGCGGCTCTGCAGCGGCACGTCGCACTCGACGACGTGGATGAAGTGGCTGCGTTGGCGCGCGCTGCGACGCTCGAGGTAGGTGAGCGCGGCGTGATCGTCGACGGTGTGGATGCGACCGCGGCGATCCGCACAGCGGACGTCACCGCGGCGGTCAGCAAGGTCGCAGCCAACAGTGGTGTCCGAGCCGAGTTGCGTGCGCGCCAGCAGCGGTGGGCCGCGGTCCGGGGCGGTGGCGTGATCGAAGGTCGCGACATCGGATCGGTCGTGTTCCCGGACGCCGAGATGAAGCTGTACCTCACCGCATCGCCTCGGGTGCGCGCCGAACGTCGCGTCGAGGAAGCGGGCGGGGATGTCGACGAAATCGAGCGATCGATCGCCGCGCGCGACCACTACGACAGAACCCGGCTCGACAGCCCCCTCACCGAAGCGGCAGGCTCCACCCTCGTCGACACCACCGGCCTCACCATCGAGCAGGTGCTCGACCACATCCTTCGCCTGATGGAGCACGCATGACCAAGATCGAGACCAAGCTCGCCAACCAGAACACCTGGTCGCACAAGATCGCCTACTTCACGGTGCGCAACCTGGTGACCGGCTTCTGCCTCGGCTGGTGCCGGATGAAGGTCGAGGGGCGCGAGAACGTGCCCGCGAACGGCATCTTCATCCTCGCCCCGACGCACCGCAGCATCCTCGACACGCCGATCTCGTCGGGCCTCACTCGACGGCGGATGCGTTTCATGGGCGCGGACAAGTGGTGGAGCAACAAGTGGTTCGGCAGGTTGCTGTCGCTCCTCGGGGGCTTTCCTGTGTCCAGAGGGACCGCCGATCGCGAAGCGCTGAAGCGATGCATCGAGCTCCTGCAAGGGGGCGAGCCCCTCGTCGTTTTCCCCGAGGGCGAGCGAAAGAGCGGGCCCATGATCCAACCGCTCTTCGAAGGGCCGGCGTACCTCGCCTCCAAGACGGGTGCGCCGATCATCCCCGTGGGGATCGGCGGCTCGGAGCGCGTGATGCCAAAAGGCGCGAAGTTCATCTACCCGAAGAAGTTGCACGTCGTGATCGGCAAGCCGATCCCCGCGCCCGTCGGCGAGAACCCGAAGGTGCAACGCGACGCGACTCGCGAGTGCACGCAGCAGCTCCATGCCGAGCTCCAGCGACTGTTCGACGTCGCCGAGGCTCGCTCCGGTCACTGACCGGCGATCACTGACCGGCGATCACTGGCCGGCGAAGTAGACCGTCAACGCCTCGGCGAGCCAACCGGGGTCGCGGGTGCCGCACAGCTCGCGGGCGGAGTGCATGCTGAGCTGCGGCACTCCCACATCGACGGTGGCGATGCCGAGCCGGGTAGCGGTCAGCGGCCCGATGGTGGTGCCGCACGGCATGTTGTTGCGGCTGACGAAGACCTGCCAGGGAACGCCGGCCTCCTCGAAGATCCGCTCGGCGAGCGCTGCCGTGGCGGCCGACGTCGCGTACCGCTGGTTGTGGTTCAACTTGATTGCTGGTCCGTGGTTCACCATCGGCCGGTGCGCGGCGTCATGGCGCTCGGGGTAGTTGGGGTGCACGCTGTGCGCGTTGTCGGCGCTGATGCATGAACTTCTTGCGAGCTGGGTGAGGAAGTCGGCGCGGGTCGCCCCGTTGGCGAGCGAAAGCCGTTCGAGGACCTGTTCCAGCAGCGGCCCGGATGCTCCGCTGAGGCTCTCCGAGCCGACCTCCTCGTGGTCGAAGAGCGCGGCGACGGCGGTGACACCCAAGGGTGCCGCCGCATCGGCGAGCGCGACCGTGGCGGCCCAGCACGACACCTGATTGTCCAGCCGACCGCTGGCGAGCAGCGAACTGTCGTGGCCGAGCACGGTCGCCGGGGTGCGGTCGAACAGGCAGAGGTCCCACGTCGCGACCTCGCTACCCACCGTCTCGGCGTGGCCGGCGATCCAATCCTTGAACTCACCGAGGACGGGGTTACCGACCCCCCACACCGGGGCGAGGTGTTGCTGCTTGTCGAGCACCACCCCGCGCTCGTTGACCTCTCGATCGAGGTGAATCGCGAGTTGGGGCACGCGGGCGACGGCGTCGTGCACGGCGACGAGTCTGGTGGTGCCGTCGCGCATGACCAAGCTGCCGGCGACGCCGAGGTCGCGATCGAGCCACGAGTTGAGCAACGGCCCGCCGTAGACCTCTACCGCGAGCTGCTGCCAGCCGAACCCGCCCGCGTCGGCGTGGGGCTTGACGCGCAGGCATGGGGAGTCCGTGTGCGCGCCGACGATCCGAACTGGCGACGTCGGGTCCGTGCGATCGCCGCGGTGCCACGCCACCAGCGCCGCGCCGCGGCGCACGAAGCCCTTCGCGGGAGTGTCGGCCCAGGCCACCTCGAGCGCGAGCTCGGTGAAACCGGCGGCGGTGAGGATGAGGGCCGACGATGCCGCCGCGTGCCACGGGGACGGTGATGCGTCGAGGTAGCCAATGAGGTCGGCGATGTCGCGGGACATCACTGCATCAACCCGATCGGCAGGCCCGAGCCGCGTAGGTGCGCCGTCTCGTTGACGGTCAGGATGCTGCGCACCCCAGCCCGCGACGCGGCGATGCGGTGGATGCTCGTGTAGTTGGGGTAGAAGAAGCCGGGGCCGGGCGGAAGCGACAGCACGTAGCCGAGATACGCGTTGATCACGCCACCGTGGCACGAGATCGCCACCCGCTGCCCGGGGTGCGCATCGATGATCGCGTTCACCGCCCCGACCACGCGCGCGCTGAACTCGGTGGGCGATTCCTCTGCTTCGTTCCACTCGCCGCGCATGAGTGCGTGATAGCGCGGGTCGTTGGCGTTCTTGAGCTCCTCGACCGGGACGTACTCGCTGGAGTTGCGGTCAAACTCGGCCACGCCGTCGATGATCGTGATGTCCACGTGTCGTCGGTCGGCGAGGGGCATCGCGGTCTCCAACGCCCGTTTCAACGGGCTGGCGTAGACCGCGTCGATCGGTTCGCTGTCGAGGTAGTCGGCCAGGCGCTCTGCCTGCGCGCGGCCCGCCGTGGACAGCTCGGGATCGGCGATGCCCGCGTCCAGCTCGCGTCGGACTGGTAGACCATGACGTATCAACAGCAACTCCATCCCGACTAGATAAGCAGCTATGGACACCCGAACGAAGATCGTGGCCACTGTCGGCCCCGCCAGCGAATCGCCGTCCGTGCTCGACGAGCTGTTGCTCGCGGGCGTCGACGTCGTTCGATTGAACCTCAGCCATGGTTCGCTGGAATCGCACCTCGCCGCGCTCGCGAGCGTTCGCTCCGCGGCCGACCGGACCGGCAAGGTGGTCGCCGTCCTGGCAGACCTACCCGGGCCGAAGGTGCGCTCCGGACAGTTCCCCGAAGGAGGCGCGGAGCTCGCCGTGGGCGGCGCGGTGGCGATGTCGCCGGGCGACGGGCCGAGCTCGGTGGATCACCTCACCGTCGACTACCCGACGTTGCTCCACGACCTGCGCGTCGGCGACAGGGTGGTGCTCGGCGACGGAGCGATCGCGATGTCCGTACATTCCATCGCTGTCGATGCCGCACATTGCACCGTGACGGCCGGGGGACGCGTGCAGGGCCGGCCTGGGGTGCACCTTCCGAGCGAGCGCCTACGTCTCTCGACGCCGACCGACGACGACCTGCGCCTCGGGCTCGCAATGGCCGAGGCCGGCGCAGACTTCCTGGGCGTCTCGTTCGTGCGGTCCGCCCACGACCTGCGGGTCATGCGAGACGCGATCCAGCCACACCGCACCTTGCTCGTCGCGAAGATCGAGACGATGTCCGCGATCTCCGACCTCGAGGACATCATCACCGAGGCGGACGCGCTGATGGTCGCCCGCGGCGACCTCGGCATCGAGTGCCCGCTCGAGGACGTGCCGCACCTTCAGAAGCGGATCGTTCGTCAGTGCGTCGAGGCAGGTGTCCCGGTCATCACCGCGACACAGATGATGGAGAGCATGATCACCTCGCCGTCGCCCACGCGCGCCGAGGTCAGCGACATCGCCAACGCGGTGTTCGACGGAACCGACGCGCTGATGCTGTCGGCCGAGACCGCCATCGGCGCCGATCCCGCGGGCGTGGTGCGCACCATGACCCGCATCGCGGGCCGGGCGGAGTCCGAGGCCAGCTACCGGCAGTGGGCGGCGAAGTTGGGCCGCGAGCAACGGCGGGGTTGGCCCGAAGGACCCGATCGGATCACGCTCGCGATCACCCACGCGGCGTGCATGGCCTCCGAGGACGCCGGCGCCATCGCAATCCTGTGCTGCACACGCAGCGGACGTACGGCGCGGGCGATGAGCAGGTTCCGCCCGGAGGCGATGCTCGTCGGGCTCTCGCCCGACCCGGTGACGGTGCGGGCGATGGCGCTCTCGTGGGGCGTGCGCCCGTTGGAGGTCGGCACGTACGCCACCACCGACGAGCTCGTGTGGTACGCAGTCGAGCGCGCGGTGAAGGAGGGACTCGTCGCATCAGGCGAGACGGTGCTGGTGCTGGCGGGCGCACCCGACCGACCGAGCGGCGCGAGCACCGATGTCCTGCGCATCGTTCGCGTGTCGTGAACCGGCAGCTGCCGAACACCGTCTGGCACACCGAGGCCGGCGACGCCGATGCGCCGTTGGTCGGGCTCGTGCACGGCACGATGGATCGCGCCAGCGGGATGCTGAAGCTCAGCCGCCGGCTGGACGACCGTTACCGCGTGCTCCGGTACGACCGTCGGGGCTACGGGCGCTCCACACCCCACGACGGACCGTTCGGCATGGGCCAACAGGTGGCCGACCTCGTGACCCTGCTCGGCGGGCGTCGGGCGGTGCTGGTCGGGCACAGCTACGGCGGCAACGTGGTGCTCGCCACCGCGGCCCGGCATCCCGAGCTGGTCGCCGGCGTCGCGCTGTACGAGACCCCGATGTCGTGGGAGCCGTCGTGGCCGGGCACGACGGCCGGCGCCGTCGCCGTCGCCGTCGCATCGCAACAGGACACGGCCACGGCGGCGGAGCTGTTCATGCGCCGGCTGATCGGCGACAGACGGTGGGACGAGCTGCCCGAGGGCACGAGAGCCACCCGCCGCAGCGAGGGCGCCGCGTTGGTGGGGGAGTTGAGCGACTTGCGCGCGCACAAGCCGTGGGACCCGGCCGACCTCTGTCTTCCCGTGATCGCAGGGTGCGGCAGCGACGCCCGCCCGCATCATCGCGACGGCATGGCCCGCCTTGCATCGATCATCGACGGCGCGGAACTGGTGATCCTGCCGGGCTGCCGGCACGACGCGCCGACCAGTCACCCGGCAGAGTTCTTCACTGCGATGGTCGAGCCCCTGCTGGCTCGTGTGGGCCCTCCCTGGTCCTGACGCTCAGAGCGAGACTTCGTTGCCGAAGAACTTGCACTTGACGGTGGTGACCGAGCCCGAGGTGGTGACTGCGGCCTGGGCCTTGTCGGCGCAGTCCTGCAGGCTGGTGCGCTGCGTCCAGGCCCCCAGCGCGAGGCCACCCATGACAACCACCATGATCAGCTTGCCGAAGATGTTCTTGATCAGCCACGCGGAAACGACCGCGAAAACGAGGAAGCCGAGAACCACGGCGATGGCGATGTTCTTGGCGGTGTCGACGGACAAGGCGGTCATGGGTCGCCACAGTAGGCCGTAGGGTGGTCGAAGTGAGCGACACCCCGATACATCTCGCGACGCAGGGTCCGCCGCGCACGGTGCTCCCGCAAGAAGACACCGTTGTTCGACGCGCCCTCACCGATGCCCTGGCGTCACCAGGGCCACAGCGACGCGATCTCGTCGCCGCGGTCGCCGCGGCACATCCACGGTCGCTCCTCGCGTGGCGAGCGCTGGGTGATGCCGGGCGCGACACCATCGAGCGATACATGGCGTATCGCGTCGGCTACCACCGCGGTCTCGACACGTTGCGTGCCAACGGTTGGCGTGGATCCGGCTACGTGCGCTGGTCCGATGAGACGAACCACGGCTTCCTGGGCTGCCTCCACGGTCTTGGTCTCATGGCGGCGGCCATCGGCGAAACCGACGAGGCGTCGCGGGTGGGGATGTTCCTCGCCCAGCTCGATCCGACCGGGCGACCCACGAGCCGATGAACATCGTCGGCGCGATCCTCTGCGGGGGATCGAGCAGTCGGATGGGTCGCGACAAGGCGTTCGTCGAGGTCGGGGGCGTCGCCATGGCGCAGCGTGTCGCCCGGGCGCTCAGCGCCGCCGGATGCAACCCAGTCGTCGCGATCGGTGGCGAATCGGACGCGCTCGCCGAGATCGGGCTCGACACCGTCGCTGACCGTTGGCCGGGGGAGGGCCCGTTCGGCGGGGTGCTCACTGCCCTGGCCGCT
>JAYVMH010000205.1:0-3203 GCA_043759015.1 Actinomycetota bacterium | reverse complement strand
TGCCGACCAGGACCAGCTGGTCGGTCGCCGCCAGCTGTGCGACAGCAACCGCGCTCGCGTCGGGCACCGCAAGGCTGACCGTCGTCGTGCCATCGTCGGCGACCGTCACGTCGATCACCCGTACGGCCACGGGAACGGCCGCGTCGCCTGGTTGGAGCGGCGCCGCAATTGCCTCGTCGCCGGCAGCGATCGACGACGGCATCCGCCCGGGCTTGAGCACCACACCAACTGCGTGCTCGCCGGTCTTCAGCGGTGGAGCGTCGCGCCACATGCCCTTCTGCAGCAGCACGCCGGGCGCGAGGTCGATTGCGGCCACTCGGCCGATCAACGCATCGATCGAACGCGCGGGTACCAGACCTTGGACCGACGCGTCGTAGGCGACGCCCGCGACCGAGAGGTCATCGGCTCGGAGCGCGACCCCCGCATGAACGGGTCGGGCAACCCGCACCACCTGGACCCGATCGGCGGCCGTCGACAACGACCACACCACCAGGATCCCCGCCAGCACCACGAGGGCGCCACCGAGTGCCATCCATTGAGTGCGCACTTTCGCGCGCGGGTTTCGTTGCGCCTTCATCGCCACCATCCCGTAGAGAAGAACATCAAAGTGAGTGCCCACCCGACCCAAAGCGCAGGGCCGAGCGCGACTCGACGACGGCGGGTGAGCGCCCCGAAGACCGCCGCGCACAGCGCCGCGATCGCGATGGCGATCGGCGCGGCAAGCAGTGCGGCCGAACCGACGCTGCCCCCGACAACTCCCCCCATCTTCACGTCGCCCATTCCGACCCCTCGGCGAACGCCGACCACGAGGAGCGCCCCGCCGGCGACGGCCGAACCGACCAGTACGCGAATGAGGACAACGCGGTCGTGCAGCGCCACGGGGCCGGCCAGCGCGACGAGCGCCGCTAGTGCAAGGAGCCGGTTGGGGATCTTGAGCTCGTGGACGTCGACCAGGGCGGCAAGCGCCAGCAGCACACCCGTGGCAGCGACGACCAGGCGCAGCCACCAGTGTGCCGACCACACCATGGGCACGACCACGGATGTGGCAAAGGCGGCCGCCGTCGCCCTCCGCACGACCGGGTGGGCGAGCCACCACGCTCGTTGAATTCGCTCCGCCGTGTTCGGAATGGCAGTGGCGACCCGCATCGCATCGATCGTGTTCACCGCCAGAGCTCCGTTCCACGCGCAACGTAGTCGCGCGACCTCCCAACGTGACAGGGACTTCCGTCCGTTTTTCTTTGCCATTGACTCCACTGGGCACGGCGAGAGTCGTGGATCGGCAAAAGCCCACCCGGCCCCAGCCGGGTCTGAGACGCAGGGTGGGCGATTGAACACGCGAAATGAGGAACTTTCCGGCAAGATAGGGCGGTGCGCACGATCATGCGGGTGATGGCGACGGCGACGGTGCTGCTGGCAGGACCCTCTTTGTTCGCGCCGGCAGCCCATGCGGACGTCCCTGAGCTGGGGAACTGCCGCGCAGATGCCGAGCTGGTGGTCGGTTCGACCGGCGGCAGTGTGGTGTGCGTCCAGTGGACGCTGGCGTGGATGGGGTACTTCTCGAGCACCCTGAACGGCACCTACGACCAGGCGACGGCGAACGCGGTCATCAAGTTCCAGATGGACCACCCGCCGCTGACGATCAACGGCAACGCCGGGGTGCAGACCCTCACCGCGATGGGGAACTACTCGGGGGTGGACAACGCCCCGCCGCCCCCGTGCCTCGCCGATGCACCGGTCAAGTCCGGCGACCGGGGGCATTCCGCCGAGTGCCTGCAGCAGAAGCTGAAGGCCAAGGGGGTCTTCAGCGGCGTGGTCAACGGCACCTTCGCTGCCGACACCCTCAGCGCGCTCAAGGCCTACCAACTGGTCAACCCCCCGTTGAAGGTCGACGGCGTCGCCGACGCCCGCACGCTCGCCGCCCTCGGCATCTGGAGCGGCTTCACCGGTGGAGCAGCGCCTGTCGTCAACACGAACTGGTGGCCCGCTGGGTTCCAGGCGGAGCCGAACTGGCGCGTCGTGGGCGGTGTGCCGGTGTTCGCCAACCGGCACCCGTGCTCGATGCAGGACGCCAACACGATCGCCGCCGAGTTCGCCAAGGACGGTGCCGACGTCTCCACCCAGCAGTACTTCATCTACGTCGCGTCGCGAGAGGGCAACTGCAGCTACCTGGCCGTCAACATCAACCCGACCACCCACGACGACTCGCACTGCACGTTCCAGCTCAACGCCCTGGCGGGCATGTTCGAGCCCAACGGCGAGCTCGGCCGGCGTGGATGGACGACCGACACGGTCAAGCAGAGCATGAAGAACTGCGCCGACGCAGCGAGCGACCTGTGGGTGTTCTGCGCCCGCGGGCCATGGACGCCGCCGTACTCGTGCGCGCCGCCGTGGGCCGGCGACCTCGGACCAGAGGGCGACGTCTGACCCGATCGGCTGCGGTCTCGGGCGCATCGACAGTGGGAGCTGTCCACCCTCTGCGGTAGTGTGTCGCCCGCCTGGAGAGGTGCCGGAGTCTGGTCGATCGGACCGCACTGCTAATGCGGGGACCACCTCAAAGTGGTCCGTGGGTTCAAATCCCACCCTCTCCGCGTGGCGATCTCGCGAGAGGTCCTTGGTTCGGTCCGGGTCCGGAAGGGCCCGGACCGAGACATTTTTCCTGGTGAGGCAAGATTCTTTCCTGGTGAGCATCTTCACACCGTGCGCGCGACTTCGCTGGTGAGATGGTTCAGTCGCACTCGGTGCGGTCGTCACGAACTTGACACACTGTTGCAATTACATGACGCCCCGTGTAGACCACAGGGTGATCTGAACGGCCGAAGCGCCCCGGGCGGGGTTCGGAGGAGGTGTACGTGTTCGAGGACGACAACGAGGAGCGGGAGTTCTGGAGCAACGTGCCGGACAGCCGATTCGATCGTCTCCGTTCGGCCCGGGCGCCGCGTCAGCCCCGCCCAAAGGGTCAGTCCCGGCCCACCCGAACCCATCTCGCCGAGCCGCGCGACACAGCGGCCGTGGCGCCGGTACCGATCACCACGCAGATCAACGTCGTGCCGCGGCCCGGGCCGGGCGGGCGATCCGGTCGCACCGCCCCGATCGATCCGCTGCTGCGGCGCATGGGTGTGCTCGGCGTCACCGTCGTGCTCCTCGTGCCCGTGGCCATGGCGTTGCGGGCCCAAGCCGAAGGGGCACCGACCCGCGTGCAGCCC
>JAYVMH010000204.1:0-6926 GCA_043759015.1 Actinomycetota bacterium | reverse complement strand
CGGAAAGAGGGTAATCTTTTCTCGATGATCGACGCGAACGAGGGCGACGACCCGCTCGCGACGGCGCTCGACCCTGCGAACGTCCTGCCCCGCCGCGTCGAGCACTGGTTCGGGCACGAGCCGAACCGCCCCTTCCTCGTCGAGGCCGACCACGGCCGGCGCGAGACGTACGGCAGCTTCCGCCAGCTCGTGCGCCGCTGGGCCCGCGTGCTGCACGATCGGGGCGTCGGCCCGGGCGACCGGGTGGCGTCGTTCCTCCCGTCGTCGATCGACGCCCACGCCGTGTGGCTCGCCACCGGACTGCTCGGCGCGTTCGAGGTGCCGGTGAACCCCGAGCTGCGCGGCGGGTTCCTGCGTCACGTCCTGGACGACTCACGAGCGACGCTGGCCGTCGTCCGGCCGTCCCAGCGCGATCTCGTCGACGGCGCCGGCATCGCCACGCTGACCACGCTGGTCGCGCCGATCGACGGCGCGCTGACGGCCGACGTCGAGCCGCTCGCCGTCGACCGGCTGCCCGGCCCGGACGACGTGTCGTGCGTGATCTACACCTCGGGCACAACGGGCAGCGCCAAAGGCGTGGTGATCACGTGGGCCCAGATGAGTGCGACGATCGGCCGCATCCCCCGCGTGTGGCTGAGCGACGCGGACGCCGTGTATGCGTGCTGGCCGATGTTTCACGTCACTGGGCGCTCGCCGTTGTGCACCATGGCCGACGTCGGCGGGCGAGTCGTGCTGCGCGAGAAGTTTTCGTTGGGGGACTTCTGGCCGGACGTGCGGGCGCACGGGTGCACGAGCACGACGATCGGCGCGGTCACCGCGCTGCTGCTCGCCGTGCCTCCGAGGGCCGACGACGGCGACCACCCGCTGCGGCACGCACTGTTTGGCAAGGTCGGCGCGTCCGGCCTCGCCTTCCTGGACCGCTTCGGCGTGCGCGGCCTGGCGTTCTACGGCAGCACGGAGGCGGGATTCCCGATCCTCAACCGCGCAGTGAGCCCGGACAACGCCGACACGATCGGCACGCTACGGCCGGGGTACGACGCTCGGGTGGTCGACCCCGAAGGTGCCGACGTGACGCTCGGTCACGCCGGTGAGCTCTGGATCCGTCCGCCTGCCCGGCAGCTCGTCCTGCGCGAGTACCTCGACGACCCGGAGCGCACCGCCGCCGCGGTGGTCGACGGCTGGTATCGCACGGGCGATGCGGTGCGCCGGTGCGCCGGCGGCGGCTTCGTCTTCGTCGACCGGATGCGCGACACGATCCGCCGCTTCGGCGAGAACATCTCGTCGTCGGCGATCGAGGATGCTGTCGCGGCGGACGCCGAGGTGCTCGAGTGCGCCGCGATCGGCGTGGCGTCCCCCGTCACCGGCCAGGAGATCGCGCTGCTCGTCGTGCGCCCGCCGGGCGTCGACACCGACCCGGCGGCGCTCGCAGCGCGGCTGCGCGACGTGCTGCCCCGACACATGCTCCCCGCCTACATCGCGCTGGTGGACGAGTTCCCGCGCACCCCCACCGGCAAGGTCCGCAAGGCCGAACTGGCCGAGCGGTTCGTGCCCGATGCCGCCTGGAAGGCACCTCGATGACCCACGAGCGGGACGAGGGCGAGCGGCTGCGCGCGCTTTCGAGCTGGAGCGCCGAGCTCGTGGGCGAGCCCGAGGTCGTGCTGACGCGCCGGCCGGGTGGCGGCCGCCACGAGGCCTGGGACGTCGCCGCCGCCAATGGGAGACGCTGGTTCCTGCGCGCCGACAACGGCCCGCCGAGCGAGACCGAGCACTACACACTGCGCCGCGAAGCCACGATCTACCGAGCCGTGCACCGGATCGGGCTGCCCAGCCCGGCGGTGCTCGGGGTGCACCCGACGTTGGAGGCGGTGCTCCTCGAGCACGTCGAGGGCGGCGCCGCCTTCGCCCGCCTCGACCCCGCCCGCCAGACCGAGATCGTCGACGACTTCGCGCCGTGGCTCGCACGGCTGCACGCCGCCGACTCCGCCGGTGTCGAGCTGCCGGGCGTCGAGCTGCCCGGGATCGGCCCGGCCGGCACGATCGAGCAGCACGTGCGCCACGAGCTCGACCTGTGGGAGGCCCGGCTCGATGCGAGCGGCGTGCCCGATCCGCTGCTGAGCGCGTGCTACCAGTGGCTGCGCGACAACGTCCCCGACACCGGCGACACGCTCGCTTCACTCGTGCAGGGCGACACCGGCCCCGGCAATTTCCTCCACGACGGGCACCGTGTCACCGCGTTCCTCGACTTCGAGCTCGGCCACCTCGGCGACCCGATGGAGGACCTCGCATGGGTCGGCACGCGCAACGCCCAAGAGCCGGTGCCCGACTTCGAGCGGTTCCTCTCGCGCTACGCCGAGTCGGCCGGCGCAGCGCCCGACCGGGCCCGCATCCGTTACCACTTCCTGTTCGCCGAGCTGCGGATCGCCACGCTCGGCGCCGAACGTACGGGCGGGCGGGCCGACCTCGAGGCCGAGCACGGCAACCAGCTGATCTACGGCGCGCTGCACCGTCGGCTCACCGTCGAGGCCCTCGCGGCGGTGCTCGACCGACCACTGCCGCCGGCCAAGCTGCCGACGCTCGCCGACACCGCCGACACCCGGTACTTCGACGGCATCCTCCACCAGATCCCGACGATCCTCGTCCCGAGCGTCGCCGACCCGTACGCCGCCCGCCGGCTGAAGAGCATGGCCCGCGTCGTGAAGTACCTGCGCGAGGTCGATCGGGCCGCCGACACGCACGCGGCCGCCGAGCTCGACGACCTCGCGTCGGTGCTTGGTTCCCGACCCGACACGATCGCCGGCGGCGAGGCCGCGCTGCTCGACCGGGTGCGCGCCCGCAGGATCGTCGCCGCCGACCTGCTGGCGTACGCCATCGGGCAGGTGGCCCGCCGGACGCAGCTCGTCGGCCCGGCGATGGGCGTGCTCGCCACCCGCCACCTCCCCAGGATCTGATCGCCGGTACCGGAATCAGCGAGCGGGGCACGGACCGATCAACCGGTTCTGGCGTTCCACGCGCCCGTACAACGTGCACTGGCAACGCCAAAACCAGCAGTCCGTCAGCGGCCCAGGCTCAGCGGATGGTGAAGCCGGCGTCGAGCGGCAGGGCGACGCCGGTGATGAACTTCGCCTCGTCGGACACGAGCCAGGCGACGGCGTTGGCGATGTCCTCGGGCTGAAGCAGCTCGATCGGCAGCGCGTTCTGCATCGCGGCCAACGCTGGGTCCCCCGAGGCGAACATCGCCGCCATCGCCTCGTTCATCACCATGCCGGTGGCGACACCGGTCGGGTGGATCGTGTTGACGCGGATCATGTGCTTGGCGAGGTCGTTGGCGATCACCTGCATGTAACCCACGAGCCCGCGTTTGGCCGCCGTGTAGGCGGCGCCCCCGGTCTTCGGCGTACCGGTGCCCTTGAGGCCGGCCGAGGAACTGGTGATCACGATCGAGCCGCCATTGCCGCCGTCGATGAGGTGCTGGGTGCACGCCTTCACCGTGTGGAACACGCCGGTGAGGTTCGTGCCGATGATGTCGTTCCACAGGGTGAGGAAGTCGTCCGGCTCGTCGCCGAGTCGGACGATGCCGGCGTTGGCGATGACGATGTCGAGCCGTCCGTAGCGCTCGACGCCCTGGTCGATCGCCGTCTTGACCGCTGCGTATTCGCGCACGTCGGCCTTCGTCGCGATCATCGCCGCGCCCTGGGCCTCGACGAGCTTCACGGTCTCGGCCAGGTCCGCTTCGCTCGCGTTCGGGTAGTCCATCGACGCGATGTCCTCGCAGATGTCGATGCCGACGATCTTCACGCCTTCGCGCGCAAGACGCACCGCGTGCGCTCGACCCTGACCACGTGCGGCACCCGTGATGAACGCCACCTTCCCCTCGAGCGACATGTCCGACCCCTCGTTCGTGCGGCAGTTTGCCGCGCCTCGCCGCGAATGTAGTGTCCTCTTTTGGGGGCCGCATCAGGTGGCCGACTGGTGTCGAGGAGGCCGGGTTGAAGCCGAGTCCGTTCACGTATCACGCGCCCGAGCGCGTCGACGAGGCCGTCGGGCTCCTCGCCGAGCACGCCGACGGTGCCAAGGTGCTCGCCGGCGGTCAGAGCCTCGTGCCGATGATGTCGTTGCGCCTCGCGGCGTTCGCCCACCTCGTCGACCTCAACCGGGTTGCCGGGCTCGCCGACATCGAACGCATCAACGGCCACGTCCGCGTCGGTGCCCTGGTGCGCCAGGCGATCGCCGAGCACGATGCCACGGTGGCCGCCGATGTGCCGCTGATGGCCCGGGCTCTGCCGCACATCGGGCACTTCCAGATCCGCAACCGGGGAACGGTGGGCGGCTCCATCGCCCATGCTGATCCGGCGTCGGAACTGCCGGCGGTGGCCCTCGCGCTCGACGCCACGATGGAGGCGGCCGGACCGGGGGGACCACGCGAGATCGCAGCAGCCGACTTCTTCGAGTCGACGTGGCAGACGACACTGGCCGGCGACGAGATCCTCACCGCCGTCCGCTTCCCGGTGTGGGGTGCCCACAGCGGGTTCGCCGTCGAGGAGATCGCTCGCCGCCACGGCGACTTCGCGCTGTGCGGTGCAACCGTCGGCGTCACACTCGACGGGGGCGCCGTAACCAAGGCGGCCATCGCGCTGTTCGGAGTCGGTGCCACCGCCGTGCGGGCAACCAGCGCCGAGGCCGCGCTCGTGGCCGCCGGCTCCGGGGCCGACCTCACCGTGATAGGGCTCGAAGCGGCCGCGTCGCTCAACCCCACCGACGACCTCCACGCATCGGGTTCGTACCGCAAGAAGGTCGCCGCCGTCGTCGTCCGACGAGCGCTCGCCCGCGCCATCGAGGAGGCCCGCTCATGAGCTCCGACCACGCCACGATACCCGCCGTCACGGTGAGCCTCACCGTCAATGGCCGGGCCCGAACCGTCACGTGTGAGCCGCGCAAGCTGCTCTCCGATGTCCTGCGCGAAGACCTCAACCTCACGGGCACCCACGTCGCCTGCGAGCACGGCGCCTGCGGGGCGTGCACCGTGCTGGTCGACAGCGCCGCCGTTCGCTCGTGCCTGCTGTTCGCTGCCCAGATGAACGGCACCGAGGTGACCACGGTTGAAGGCCTCGCCGGCGCCGACGGCACGATGAGCACGGTCCAGACCGCGATGCAGGACAACCACGGGTTGCAGTGCGGGTTCTGCACGCCCGGCATCGTCGTGTCGCTCACCGCCCTGCTGCGCGACAACCCCGACCCGACCGACGACGAGATACGCGAGGGACTCTCGGGCAACCTCTGTCGGTGCACCGGGTACCAGGGCATCGTCAACGCCGCCCGCCAGGCCGCCCGCGGCATCGTCACCAGCAACGGAGCGCACCAGTGACCGCCGCAACGACCCCGAGCACCGCTAGCCAGCCCACCCCCGCCACCACGGCGGCCGGCCGTTACATCGGCCAGTCGGTCAAGCGGCGGGAGGATCCCCGCCTGCTCACCGGGCACGGCCGTTTCGTCGACGACGTGACGATGCCGGGCACCCTGCACGTTGCCTTCGTGCGTTCGAACGTCGCGCGCGGCAACATCACCAGGCTCGACATCAGCGAGGCCCTGAAGGTGCCTGGCGTCGAGGCGATCTACGTCGGTGCCGATCTCAACCCGGGATGCCAGCAGTTCTGGGCCACGATGACCGGCCCGCCGATCGAGATGGGCGGCCAGACGCCGTACCCGCCCGGCAGCGTGCTGGCCAACGACGACGTGCGCTACGTAGGCGACCCGATCGCCGTCGTCATCGCCACGTCCCGCTACGTAGCCGAGGATGCCGCGGACCTCGTCGTCGTCGAGATCGACCCCAAGCGACCGGTGCTCGACATGCACGAGGCGGTGACGACGGGCGAGATGGTGCACCGCGAGTTCACCACGAACGTGAGCCAGGACATGCCGATGCCGGCGGTGCCGCAGGTCGACGAGATGATCGCCGCCGCCGCCCACGTCGTGACCCGCACGTTCCGCGGGGCCCGCGCCACGAACGTACCGATGGAGCCGCGAGGCCTCGTCGTCCAGTACGACCGGTACCGCAGTCAAATGGACATCCGCGCTGCAACGCAGTCGGTGCACGAGATCAAGTCGTTCGCCGCCCGGCTCACCGGACTGCCCGAATCACACGTACGGGCGGTGGCCGAAGACGTCGGTGGCGGCTTCGGCCAGAAGATGATGGTGATGCGCGAGGAGGCGGCGGTGATCGCCGCCGCCTTCAAGCTCGGCACGGTGCCGGTCAAGTGGATCGAGGACCGGCGCGAGAACCTGATGGCGTCGAACCAGGCGCGATCGGAGGAGGGCACGCTCACCGTGGCCACCGACGCCGAAGGCCACATCCTCGCCATCAAGGTCCACTTCCTCGAAGAGGTCGGCGCCTACCCGCCCTCGGCGGGAGCCACCTCGGCCCTTGCGATGGGCGTGTTCCCGGGCCCGTACAAGATCCCGGTGGTGCTCCCCGGCTGCACCGCCGTCTACACCAACACCGTCGGCAAGTCGGCCTACCGCGGGCCGTGGGCACTGGAGACGATCTTCCGCGAGCAGATGATGGACCACGTCGCCCGCGAGATCGGCATGGATCCGATCGATTTCCGCCGGGTGAACGTGGTCGGGCCGGCCGACCTGCCGTACACGACGGCGACGCAGATGGTGTACGAGACGGTGACGCCGACCGAGACCCTGGAGCAGGCAGTCGAGATGATCGGCGCCACGGCCTTCCGAGCCGAGCAGGCCAAGGCTCGCGCCGAGGGTCGGCTACTCGGCCTGGGTGTCGCCGGCTACGTGGAGCCTTCGGCGATCGCCTTCGGAATCTTGTCGAGTGACCCCGCGGTGCTGAGCATCGACCCGAGCGGCCGGGTGCAGATCCGCCTCGGCACCGGCAGCCACGGCCACAGCATCGAGACGACGATCGCACAGGT
>JAYVMH010000203.1:0-3207 GCA_043759015.1 Actinomycetota bacterium | reverse complement strand
GGGTGGCTTTGAACACCGACATCTGGAGGGCGACCGACCCGATCTCGATCACGTTGAGTCCGACCAGCAGCGGCAGCAGCAGATGGGTATCGGTGGTGAGCGCGAGCAACGCGAGCGCGGCACCGAGCCCGAGCGCGCCGACATCACCCATGAAGATACGCGCCGGTGCCGCGTTCCACCACAGGAACCCGCCGCACGCGCCGGCGAACGCCACCGCGAACACGGCGAGGTCGTAGGGATTGATGATCGCCGGGTACAGCGAGTGGTTGCGGAAGCCGAGGAACGCGATGATCGCGAATGCTGTGAACGCGAACATGGCCGCACCACCGGCCAACCCGTCGAGCCCGTCGGTGACGTTCACCGCGTTGGTCGTGGCGAAGATGATCACGCCCGCCCACAGCACCCATCCGACGGAACCCAGTTGCCAACCGGGCAGCGACGCCCGGGTGAGCGACAGGCGCGTGTCGACCTCCGTCGTCGCGAGCAGCAGCGCGGCGATGCCGAACGAGGCGGCGAGTGTGACGTAACCCTTCAGCTTCCACAGCACGCCCTTGTTCCGCCTCTTGCGGACCTTGATGTAGTCGTCGACGAAGCCGATCGCGGCCATCACGAGCACGCCCACGAACATCATCAACGTCTGGTTGGAGAAGATCACGCCCTTGCGGATGTGCGACAGGAGATAGCCGAGCGCGGCGGCAACGAGCACGGCCACGCCACCCATCGTCGGGGTCCCGCGCTTGTGCTGGTGCGGCGGCACCGCCCTGTTCTCCGCGTTCAGCTCGAGGATCGGCTGCGTGGTGCCACGTCGACGCAGCAGCCGCTCCAGGAACCCGGTGCCGATCAGCGATGCAGCGAAAGCGATCGCGCCGGCGATGAAGAGCGCGATCACGCGATGGTCCAGCGACGAGGTTCGAGGGCCACACCATGAATGTCGCCCACCCCCTCACCCGGGGCCAGGGTCGAAGGTCACGTTGATCGAGGTGTGCCACCACTGGACGAGACGAGCCTGAACGGGACCTCGCGGTCGACCTCCGGCTCCCTGGGCAGGCCCAGGATGCGTTCACCGATGATGTTGCGCTGAATCTGGTCGGTGCCGCCGCCGATCGAGAAGAAGTACGCATTGAGCTGCGAGTAGTTGTGGTCTCGGGCGCGGGCGTTGAGGTCGCCGTCGAGCGTGGCCTCGATGCCGAGCAGCTCGCCCTGCACATGACCCGCGAAGTGCAGGATGATCGCCATCGCCAACTTTCCCAGCGACGCGAGCGGCGACGAGCCACCGGCCTTGGCGAGCGCCTTGGCTCGCTCGCCGTTCCAGTCGTTCACCATGCGCATCGAGTAGAGGCGCATCAGCTGCTGACGCATCGCGGGCTCCTGCGCCCCGCCCACGTCGCGCGCAAGCGCGAGCAGCGAGATGTCGGGCGTGGGGATGTGACCGTGCGCGGCCGCGGTGGCGCCCGTGGGACCGCGCGCGCTCCCACGGCGCGACACGCCCATCGTCGCCCGCTCGTAGGCGAGCGCCGTCTGCAACACCCACCATCCCTGGTTGAGGTCGCCGATGCGGTGCGAGTCCGGCACACGGGCGTCGGTGATGAAGACCTCGTTGAATCGCGCGTCGCCGGTCGCCTGGCGCAGCGGTCGTACCTTGACGCCGGGCTGACGCATGGGGAACCAGAAGAACGTGATCCCGCGGTGCTTGGTCTGGTCCCAGTCGGTGCGGGCGATGAGCATGCCGTAGTCGGCCTCCCGAGCGCCCGATGTCCACACCTTCTGACCGTTGACGATCCACTCCTCGCCGTCGCGCACCGCCGTGGCGCGCACGCCGGCGAGATCGGAGCCTGCGCCAGGCTCGCTGTACAGCAAGCACATCGCCACTTCGTCGAGCAGAAGGGGGCGCATGAACTGCTCCTTCAGCGCGTCGCTTCCGTAGGCGATCATCGTGCCCGCCCACAGGTTGTAGACGTCCTGGCCCGGGCCCGGAGCGCCCGCCGCGGCGAACACGGCCTCGACCCGCTTGGCGTCCTCGTCGGCCAGATCGCGCCCGAACCAGCGCGACGGCCAACGCAGCGCGGCCCACCTCGCGTCGACGACGTGCTCGCGCCACTCGTTGGGGTCAACGTCGGGCGACCAGTGGGCCGCAAGGAACGCCTGCGCTTCGCGGATGGTCTCGGCGATGTCGTTCATCGACTCCCGAGACTAGGCACGTCCGCCTAGGGTTGCCTCCGATGGCTCGGCTGATCGTGCTCTGCGGGTTGCCCGGCTCGGGGAAGACCACCACCGCCGTCAGGCTCATCGCCGAGTACGGCGGCGTGCGCATGTGTCCCGACGAGTGGATGCGCGCGCTGGAGGTGGACCTGTGGGACGAGGCGTTTCGCGCTCGCATCGAGGCGTTGCAATGGACGTTCGCGCAGGCACTGCTGCAGGCGGGCACGGACGTGACGCTCGAGTGGGGCACGTGGGCACGCGACGAGCGCGATGTGTTGCGCGAATGGTGTCACGCCCTCGATGCCGAGGTGTCGCTCGTGTACCTCGATGTGGACCGTGCAGAGTTGGCGCGACGACTCGCCGCTCGCAATGCCGATCCGGAGGAGACCGCGATTCCTGTCGAGATGATCCACGAGTGGTCGACGACCGTGTTCCAGCCACCGACGCCCGATGAGCTGCTGTTGTTCGATCCACTCCCCTGGCCGCAGTTCACGAGTCGCCGCGGACGGCCGGCGGATGTCGCGTTCCTGTGGGACATGCTGTACGAGTCCATCCACGTTCGTACCGACCAGACACGCCCGCCGCGGTCGGTGCTCGACGCGCCGGACTTTGCCCATTACCTCGTCGAGTTCGGCACCCGACCCGGCGACGACTCGCAGGTGGTCATCGACCGGCTCGGGCGTCCGGTCGCGGCCGCGTTCTGTCGGTGCCTGCCCGCCGACGATCCGGGCTACGCACACGTCGCGGACGACATCCCCGAGTTCGGGCTCGCCGTCGAACGCGATCAGCGGCGCAAGGGCCTCGGGCGGCGAGTGCTCACCGACCTGTTGGCGCGCCACCCACGCATGAGCCTCAGCGTGGACCGCGACAACCAGGACGCCCGCGCGTTGTACGACTCGCTCGGGTTCGTCGAGGTCGGCGACGACGGCAATTCGACGACGATGCTGCGGTCGGTGCAGGAGCCCTAGTGGTGCGTCGCGAGATTGACGACGTCGACCGTCTGTGTCA
>JAYVMH010000202.1:0-6961 GCA_043759015.1 Actinomycetota bacterium | reverse complement strand
TGCGCGAGATCGACGATCATCGCAGTGTCGACGTGAAGGGCCGACGCATCGTGCCCAACGTCTTCACGTTCGTGCTCGGCGCACGCGACCACGCCGCGTTCGCCGACATCGACGAGGCGTTGAACAGCGAGCTGTGCGAGACGGCGCGCGAGTACGCCCGCGCCGAGGGCTACCACTTCATGGGCACGGTGGCCGTCGAGATGGAGGTCGACGACTCGTTGAAGCCCGGCCGCTTCCAGGTCGGCAGCCGCATGAAGGAGACCGGCGGTTCGTCGGGTGTCGGGTCACTCGTGCTGCCCAGCGGCGAGCGCATCCCGCTCGGGCGCGAAGTGGTCGCCGTCGGCCGGTTGAACGATTGTGCAATTGCACTCACCGACACCAACGTCAGCCGTCGCCACTGCGAGGTGCGCCCGTCGAACCGCGGCTACTTGGTCGTCGACCTCGGCAGCACGAACGGCACGAAGGTGAACGGCATGCGCATCCAGGGCGAACAGGTACTCGCCGACGGCGACATCGTGAGCGTGGGGAGTACCCACCTGCGCTTCGAGGCCTCGTGAGCGACGCACAGCTGAGCATCCTCAACTACGCGTTCCTCGCGCTCCTGTACCTGTTCTTCGCGCGTGTGCTGTGGGCCGTGTGGTCCGAAGTCCGCGGGCCACGTCTCGGCACGCCTCCTGCGGCACGCGCCGCCGCTGCCGCCGCTGCGACCACGGCAGGTTCCGGTGGCGACAACACCGCCCCAGCGCCCCGCCCCGAGGTGCCGCCTCCGTCGGCCACCAAGAGCAATCGCGCCCGCCGCGACACGCCCACCCGCCTCATCGTCCTCGAACCGAAGGTGCGCAAGGGTGCCGGGTATCCGATCGGCTCCGAAGTCACGCTGGGCCGTGCCGACAGCTGCGTGATAGGCCTCCCCGACGACACGTTCGCCTCCCAACTGCATGCGCGTGTCTACCTGCGCGAAGGGCAGATCTGGGTGGAAGACCTCGGCAGCACCAACGGCACCCACCTGAACGGCGCTCGCCTGGCGGCGCCGATGCAGATGTCCGTGGGCGACCGGCTGCAAGTGGGCAGCACCATCTTCGAGGCGCAGTGAGGACAAGGTGACCGATCGGATCAATCCACCGCTCCTGTCGTGGGGCGCCGCCACCGATGCCGGCCGCGTCCGCGGCGGCAACGAGGACTCCTTCGTCGCCGAACCAATGGTGTTCGGCGTGGCCGACGGCATGGGCGGCCATCAGGCGGGCGAGGTCGCCAGCGCCATCGCGGCCGGCACGCTGCGCGATCGCCTGGCGAGCGGGGCGAGCTCGGTCGACGTCGCCGTCGCCGCCGTGGTGGAAGCGAATGCCGCCATCTTCCAAGGAGCGCACGCCAACGTCGAGCAGCGCGGCATGGGCACCACGCTGACCGCGCTCGTCGTGCTGGCCCAGCCCGAGGCAGCCCCCCGCTTCACGCTCGTCAACGTCGGCGACAGCCGCACCTACGTGCTGCGCAACGGCCGGCTGCGACGGGTGTCGATCGACCACAGCTACGTGCAGGAGCTCGTGTCCACGGGTCACATCACCGAGCTGGAAGCGCGCAACCACCCGCGCCGCAACATCGTCACCCGCGCGCTGGGCATCGAGCCCACCGTGCGCGTCGATACGTGGGTGCTGCCGTTGGTGAAGGGCGATCGCTACGTGCTGTGCAGCGATGGTCTCGTCGACGAGGTCGAGGACGGCCAGATATCGTCGATCCTCGCCGACAACCCGCAGGCGCAGGCCGCGGCGCAGGCGTTGGTGAACGCCGCCAACGCCAACGGGGGCCGCGACAACACGACGGTGATCGTCGTCGACGTGTTGGATGGTGCCGACCCGATGCCGGACACCGCCGATCTCGAGATCGACCCCACCTGGGCCGACGAGCAGCCCGATCGCCTGATCGATGCCGAGGCCGGCAGCAACGACGCGATGATGCTGGTGGTCCCCCGGCTCGAACCGGATGTGTTCGGCACCGAGCCCGAGTACGCGGCCCCGTCGCGTCGCGGCCTGGGCATGCTGCTGTTCGTGGTCGCACTTGTCGCCATCATCGTGCTCACCGTCACCCTCGTGCTCGTGGTGAAGCACAACGGCTCGAACACACCGGCCACCACCACGTCCACGATCCCGACGACGACCACCAGCCCGAGCATCACCTCCACCGCACCCGCCACGAGCACCACGGTCACGCAGACGACGGCCCCGTCCGCGCCGATAGGGACCTGACCGCATGGCGTCCTCTCCCATCGCCACAGCGCGCCGCAACTCCGAGTTGGGCCTGGTGGTGATGGCCGCAATCATCACTGGGTCGGCGTATGCGCTCGCCGCGCTGGGGAAGAACTCGAAGTTGCCGGCGAGGATCATCCCGTTCCTCGTCGCGCTGCTGTTGCTACTGCTGTCGGCGCACATCGCGACGCGTGCGCTGGCACGCGGCGCGGACGGCACGCTGCTGCCGTTGGCCGTGCTGCTGAACGGCATCGGCTACGTCATCATCGCCCGCCTCAGCGATCGGCTCGCGGGCCTGCAGACCACGTGGACGCTCATCGCGATCATCGCCTTCGTCCTCACCTTGATGATCGTGCAACGACCCTCCGACCTCGCGCGCTACAAGTGGACGTTCCTGTTCATCGGCGCCGGTCTGCTGATCCTCCCGCTCGTGCCCGGCATCGGCACCAGCGTCGGTGGCGCTCGCATCTGGGTCAGCATCGGGCCGATCAACTTCCAGCCCGGCGAGTTCGCCAAGATCGCACTCGCCCTGTTCTTCGCCGGCTACCTCGCCGACAACCGCGAGATCATCGCCTCCAGCAACCATCGCATCGGTCCGCTGCACATCCCCGAGATGCGGTTCTTCCTGCCGATCGCGGTCGCGTGGGGCTTCGCGGTGGCGGTGATGGTGGCGGAGAAGGACCTCGGCTCCGCGCTGCTCTTCTTCACGCTGTTCACCGTGATGATGTGGGTGGCCACCGAGCGAGCCATCTACATGATCCTCGGCCTCACCCTGTTCGGCGTGGCGGCCTACGTGGCGTGGCGATTGTTCGCCGTCGTGCAGATACGGGTCAGCATCTGGATCGACCCGTGGTCGCAGTACAAGGGCAAGGGCTATCAGATCGTGCAGGCGATGTTCGCGTTCTCCAACGGCGGCACCGGCGGCACCGGGCTCGGGCTCGGGAGCCCGACGAAGATCCCCGCCGCCCGCACGGACTACATCTTCGCCGCCATCGGTGAGGAGATGGGTCTCGTCGGCGCAACCGCGGTGCTGATCGCCTTCCTCCTCCTGATCGGTGCCGGGTTGCGCGTGGCGATGCGAGCCGAGCGCTCGTTCGAGAAGCTGCTCGCCACCGGCCTCACCACCATCATCGGCATGCAGGCGTTCATCATCATCGGGGGCGTGTTGCGTGTGGTTCCGCTCACCGGCATCACGCTGCCGTTCGTCAGCTACGGCGGCTCCAGCCTGCTCGCCAACTGGGTGCTGCTCGCGTTGCTCATCCGCCTCAGCGACACCCAGGCGCGGCGCAGCGGCGAGGTGCCCGACCAGCTGTCGTTCGGTGAACGATTCGAGGCCCGACGCCTGCGCCGGCGCGAACGCGGCACCACGGTCGCGGAGCTCGACGAGGTGTCCAGTTGAACAAGCGGATCCGCAAGCTCGCGGCGGTGTTGCTGGTGCTGTACCTCGTGCTGTTCGTCCAGTTGAACGTGCTGCAGGTGGGCCGCAAGAAGGCGCTCGACGCGCACCCGCTGAACAACCGGCAGACCATCCGCGACTTCAACCGCATGCGCGGCCCGATCGTCACCGCCGACGGTGTGGTGGTAGCCCGCTCGGTTGCCTCGACCGCGCCCGGCGCGCAGTACAAGTTCCAGCGCGAGTACCCCTTAGGTGATCTGTTCAGCAACATCTCCGGTTACTTCACCTACGCGTTCGGCAGCACGCAGTTGGAAAAGACGCAGAACGCGGTGCTGCTCGGCGACACGGCCCCGCAGAAGGTGTCGGGCCTGCTCGGTGGGTCCGACAACACCGGCAGCGTGCTGCTCACCATCCGCTCCGACGTGCAGAAGGTCGCCGCCGACGCACTGGGCAATCGCGAGGGCTCCGTCGTGGTGATGGACCCCAACACCGGCGCGGTGCTGGCGATGGTCAGCGCCCCGCGCTACGACCCCAACCAGATCGCCGTGCCCGACGCGCAACAGGCCGAGCAGGTGCTCAACTTCCTCAACCTGGTACCCGGCAAGCCCCTCCTCGCGAACGCGTACCAGGAGAACTACATGCCGGGTTCGAGCTTCAAGGTGGTCACCACGAGCATCGCCTTCGAGAACGGTGTCACCGCGCTCGACCGCGTGTTCCCCGTCACCACCTCATGGACGCCGCCCCAGACGACAGACCCGATCCAGAACTACGGCGGTCACGCGTGCGGGGGCACGATGGTGGAGGTCTTCTACAAGAGCTGCAACATCCCGTTCGCGCAGCTGGCAGTGGAGCTCGGCCCGCAGAGGATGAGCGACGGCGTGCGCAAGTGGGGCCTCGGCGAGAAGCTGCCCCTCGACCTGCCGGGCGCAGTGGCGAGCAACTTCGAGGATGCCAACGGTCAGCCGATCGACTTCGCCCACAACCTTCCGCTCCTCGCCATCGCCGGCTTCGGCCAGGCCAACGACAAGATGGTGCCGCTGCACATGTGCATGATCGCCAGCACCATCGCGGCGGGCGGCCAGATGATGAAGCCCCACGTCGTGGACGCGACCCTCTCCCACGACGGCAGCGTGCTCCAGCGGACGCAGCCGGCGGTGTGGAAAACCCCCATCTCGCCGGGCACGGCGGCCACGTTGAACCAGTTGATGGTCAACGTCGTGAACAAGGGCACCGGCATCCCCATGCGCCTGGCCAACGGCATCCAGGCCGCCGGCAAGACGGGGACCGCCCAGTTGAACGCCAAGGGTCAACCCCAGCGGTCGCACGCCTGGATCATCGGGTTCGCGCCTGCTTCGGCACCCCGCTACGCCGTTGCCGTCGTGCTCAAGGGCACCACCGACGAGATCAGTGCGGGTACCGGCGGCAAGCTCGCCGGCCCGATTGCCAAAGCGGTGCTCGACTTCCTGTTCGCGTCGGAGAAGTGACGTGACCATGGATCACCAGCCCCGCTCGGTATCCTCGATCAACGATTTCATCAAGAAGTCAGCAATGGAGTCAGCACTGACGAAAAGGATGCAGTGACCACCAACAGCGAGCGGACCGTCCTCAACGACCGCTACGAACTTCAACAGCGCATCGGGCGCGGCGGCATGGCCGACGTGTTCCTCGCTCGCGACCTGTTGCTCGATCGCCCCGTCGCGATCAAGGTGCTGTTCCCGGAGTTCGCCGTCGACCCGAACTTCGTCGAGCGCTTCCGTCGCGAGGCACAGTCGGCGGCGAACCTCAACCACCCCAACATCGTCGGTGTGTACGACTGGGGCAAGTACGCCAACACCTACTTCATGGCGATGGAGTACGTGCAGGGCCGCACGCTCGCCGACATCTTGAAGGCCAACGGTCACGTCAGCTCGCAGCAGGCCGCGGAGATCGCCGGCGAAGTGGCCGCCGCGCTCGGGTTCGCTCATCGCAACGGGGTCGTCCACCGCGACATCAAGCCGGCGAACATCCTCATCGGTGCGAACGGTCAGGTGAAGGTCGCCGACTTCGGCATCGCCCGGGCGATGAACGCGCCGACGGAGAACAACCTCACCCAGGCCGGTTCGGTGATGGGGACCGCGACGTACTTCTCGCCCGAACAGGCACAGGGCGGCCAGCCCGACCCGCGCAGCGACCTGTACTCGCTCGGCATCGTGCTCTACGAGATGGTGTCGGGCCGGCCGCCGTTCAGTGGCGATAACCCGGTCAGCATCGCCTACAAGCAGGTGCACGAGAACCCGCAACCGCTGAACCAGTTGGTCGCCGACGTGCCCAGGCCGTTCGAGGCGATCGTGGCGAAGCTGCTGGCGAAGAAGCCGGAGGTTCGCTACCAGACCGCGGAGGAAGTGCGCGACGATCTGCGCCGGTACCGCAACGGCGAACCGGTGATGGCGCTGGCCGCCGCCATCGGTGCCACGGCCGCCGCCGCGTCGGCGTTACCCCGCCCCGCAACCGCAGCGGCCACCACCGCCATGCCGCGGGCGCGCGGGCCGATCACCGGCAACACCATCGCCGCCGCGCGCACCGGGCAGCACCCGCTGCCACCGATGCGCCCGCAACCGAGCAACAGGGCCGGCATGTACGCGGTCGTCGGGTTCCTGGCGATCATCGGCCTCGTCATCGGCGGCATCATCCTGTTCAACTCGCTCTCGGCCAGCAGTGCGCCGAGCAAGTTCGCGATGCCCAACGTCGTCGGCCAGAAGCTCGAAGTCGGCGTGAAGCTGTTGCAGGACAAAGGCCTGCAGCCGAACGTGCTCCCCGAGGCGAATCCCGCTGTGGCTGCAGGCACGATCGGGCGCACCGACCCCATCGCCGACGCCGTGGTCAAACGGAACCAGTCGGTGAACGTGTACTACACCGCGGCCGTCACGCCGTTCGTGCTCCCGGACATGAAGGGCAGGACGCAGGCCGACGCGACCAGCGCCCTGGCGGTGCTGGGCCTGACCGTGGACCCCGCCGTCGTCACCGAGAACAACCCCGACGTGGCCGACGGTCAGGTGGTACGCACCGAACCGGCCGCCGGTGCAACCGTGCAGCAGGGCGATGCGATCAAGCTCGTCGTCTCCGCCGGCCCGAACCAGATCTCCGTGCCCGCGGTGGAGGGCCTTTCGCAGACGAACGCCCAGAACACGCTCACCAGCGATGCGTACCAGTTGGTGGTCACGAGCGTGGTCCAAGAACCGAGCGACACGGTGCTGGCGGGCAGCGCGACGCGCACCGACCCGCCGCTCGGCACCCTGGTGACCAAGGGCAGCAAGATCGTGCTGTTCGTGTCGAGTGGCCCCGCGCA
>JAYVMH010000201.1:0-3225 GCA_043759015.1 Actinomycetota bacterium | reverse complement strand
GGTTGGCACCGATGATCACCAGGTAGTCGGTGTGGTCGAGATCGGGCACGGGCACCGTGACCGGCGTGGCGAACACGTACGCGGCCGCCACCTGGCGTGACATCTGGTCCACGGTGCTCGCGCTGAACCGACGGCGTGTGCCGAGCGCGGTGAGCAGCGTGCGGTTGTAGAGCATGGCGGACAGGTTGTGCGCGCTCGGGTTCCCGAGGTACACGGCAACGCTCTCGCGCCCATGTTCGTGGATCAGTGCAGGGAGGCGGCCGGCGATGACGTGCCACGCTTCGTCTCAAAGCTCGACCTCGACGTGCACGCCGTCGCGCTTCACGAGCGGCTTGCGCAGCCGATCGAGGTCCTCGTGCAGTTGCTTCAGGGTGCTGCCCTTGGGGCAGATGAAGCCGGCGCTGAACACGTCGCGCGGTCGCCGCGGATCCGCGCCACACGCCCGTGGGTCACCGTGATCTCCAGGCCACAGCCGGCTTCGCAGAGCGGGCAGGTGCGCAACGAGGTACGGGTGGCGTCGTCGGTGTCGTGATCGGTCCCCATGCGTGGCATCCTCTCACCAATGCGACGGCTGTTCCCCCACCCAGACCAGGATGTGACGCTTCGCGAGTGCCTCGACGTCGCGCGCCCGAGGCCCGCCGATCGGCCCTGGGTCGAGGTGTGCATGGTCGCCGGCATCGACGGGTCGACCGTGGTCCACGAGAACTCTCGCGCCCTGTCCAACGCCACCGATCAGGCACTGCTGCTCACGTTGCGTTCGCTCGTCGACGTGGTGCTCGTCGGCGCGGCGACCGTCCGCAAAGAGGGTTACGGTCCGCCGCGCACACCCGACCTGCGCGTGGCCGTGGTCTCCCGCTCGGCAGACTTCGACTTCGACCTCCCGCTGTGGACCTCGGGGCGAGCACTCCTGGTCCTTCCCGAGGACGCGCCCGAAGTGCCCGTGCCCTCGATCCGCTCCGGCATCGGCTCGCCCGACGTCGCGGTCGCGTTATCGCGGCTCGACGCGAACGTGGTGCAGGCCGAAGGCGGTGCCACGCTCAACGGCCTGCTCGCCGCCGCCGACCTGATCGACGAGCTCAACCTCACCATCTCGCCACTCATCACCGGTGGCGACGGGCCACGCCTCACGTTGGGATCACCGGCCGTCGCCCATCGAATGCAGCTCGCCCACGTGTTGGAGGACGACGGCTTCTTGTTCACCCGCTACGTGCGGGCCCATTGACCCGCGGCGCGGATTCGCGTCAGAGCATCTGGGCGATCGCGACCACGGCGTCCGCGTGCACCTGCACCTGCGTCGGCGGCAGGGCGGGGCCGAGCTCGATGATGAACGACATCGCATTCGGCACCTTGAGGTGCACCCAGGTCGCTGCCACGCCGTGATAGATGCCCCCGCTGATGCCGCCCATCGGCATCCCCGTGAGCTGCGCATAGCGAGTGCGCATGGGTCCGTCCCGGCCCGTGGTGGGCGAGATGATGTTCAGGTCCTGGTGGTACCACAGCGTCAGCTCCGGGTGGATCCGCGAGGCGAACGCCATGAACGCCTTCGTCTCCGGCTCGCTCGCCGGCCCCGAACCGCTGTACTGCCAGTTGCCGGGAGCGGCGATCGGCTGCCAATCGTGGGGGAAGTTCCGGTTCAGGTCGACGCCGTTGCCGTTGCCACGCACCTGGTTCGCCTGCCCGTCGGGGTTCATCATCGGCATCAGCCACAGTTCGATGCCCGTCGGGATCGGCATGGTCGACAGTCGGTCGACGATGGGCATTGCGGCATCCTCGTCGCCGTGGATCACACCGACCACGAGCAACACCTTGCCGCCAGGAGTGCCCCGGTGGACCACGGTGATCGGTCGCCCCTGCGCTGATGTGCCGATGGTCTGCGCGCCGAGGAAATCTGCTGGCCGCGGCACCGTGCTCGTGGTGCTGGAGGTTGACGGTGGTGAGCTGGTCGTCGAGCTTGATGGAGATGTCGTTGCCGTTGCCGTTGACGTTGACGTTGACGTTGTCGTTGCCGTGGTCGACGTCGATGCAAGCGTGCTCGCACAACCTGACAGTGCGACGACCACCGACACCGGCAGCCAGAACGCCGGCGCCCATGCCCCCGACCATCCGCGCTGCATCACGAGCGTTGCAGCTTCTTCAGTAGCACGAGCTCGCGTTGGAAGTCGGCCGCGGCGTCGAAGCCCTTGTAGACGCTGGCGAAGCGCAGGTACGCCACTTCGTCCAGCGAACGGAGCCGATCGAGCACCTCCACCCCGACCTGGGTGGACGTGATCTCGGGCGCCTGCAAGCGGGCGTACTCCTCGATGGCTTCGCCGAGGTGCTGGATCTGCTCGAGCGTGACGGGGCGCCCCTTGCATGCGGCCGAGACGCCGGTGATGATCTTTGCCCGATCGAACGCTTCGCGCTGGCCACCGGACTTCACCACGGTGAGCGCAACCTCCTCGAGCCGCTCGTAGGTGGTGAACCGATGTTGGCACGCAACGCACGACCGGCGTCGACGAATGGCCGTGCCGTCCTCGGCCTCGCGCGAGTCGATGACCTTGGTGTCGTCTGCCTGGCACTTCGGGCACCGCATGAGGGCCAGGCTAGTGGTGCCCGGGCGCAGTGCGCCGCTCGCCCCCGCTCAGGGCAGCACGAGCTGTTGGCCCACCTGCACGATGGTGCGGCCGCCGTTGTGCTGGATGAGCGCATCCACGTACGACACCTGGTCGGCGCTGCCGTGGAAGTGTGAGGCGATCGACCACAACGTGTCGCCGGGATGGACGATGTAGCTGTGGGCCGGACGAACCGCGGCAGCGGAGGCAGGTTCGCCGCCACGGTTCGCCAGGACGTTGCCGGCACCGAGCCACACGCCCGCCACCACCGCGACCAGGACCAACGCAACGAGGAGGCGGCGCCGGATAAAGATCTGCGTGGTGGGACGGGCGTGGGCCAGGTGCCCAGGAAGGACGACCGTGTACGACTGGGTTGTGGGGAGAGAAACCGCGGCGACTGACATGGTGCAGATCCTTCACGAGGGGTGTGACAGAGAAGACAGAAGGGGAAGATCGAACGACCGTTCTCGAACAGACGTTCCCGAACAACTGTTCGTAGTGTGCCAGAACACTCGTTCGATCGTCAAGTGGCAGACGAACATTTGTTGCACGAACGGGTGTTTGACCCGAACGGCGAACGCGTGTACGCTGCATCCATGGCTGTACGTCCAGAGAAGCTCACCGACCGGCAACG